>JAUYEC010000030.1 GCA_030691585.1 Candidatus Omnitrophota bacterium | reverse complement strand
TGCATGTCCACATTGTTCCGCGCTGGAGAGGGGACAACAATTTTATGCCGACACTAAATAATACAAAGGTATTGTCCCAGTCGCTTGATGAACTCCATAAAGGATTAATTCATGCAGCCAAAGTCCGGGATTAAACAACTGGAAGACCTGCTTCTTGCTCCTTACGCCTGCAAGAGCCGGTATTCCAGGGGCAGGGCGCACAAAGAAAAAGAACATCCTTACCGTTCGTGTTACCAGAGGGACCGCGACCGCATCGTTCATTCAGCGGCATTTAGAAGGCTGGAATACAAAACACAGGTCTTTGTCAATCATGAAGGGGATTATTACCGCACGCGCCTTACGCACACCATAGAAGTCTCCCAGATCGCCAGAACTATTGCTTCAGCCTTAAGGCTCAATGCCGATCTTACCGAAGCCATCGCCCTGGCGCACGACCTGGGGCACACGCCATTCGGCCATTCCGGAGAAGAAGCGCTGAATGAGCTGATGTCTGATTCGGGCGGCTTTAACCACAATCTGCAGGGCCTGCGTGTAGTCGATTACCTTGAGGAAAAATATCCCGATTTCCCGGGCCTTAATCTTACCTGGGAAGTGCGCGAGGGAATAGTCAAACATTCGACGGCTTTTGATTCGGCGGTAAAAATCGAAGAGCTCATGCCCCAGGAAATGCCGACCTTAGAGACACAGGTCGTCGACATAGCCGATGAAATAGCTTATGATAACCATGACCTCGACGACGGAATGGCATCCGGCCTGATAAAAGAATCCGACCTGCGGGGGCTGCGGCTCTGGGAGAGCATAAACAGCAAGATCCCGGCAGATGCCGCCTTAAGCGATAATAAAAAAAGATACCTGGCCATCAGGTCGCTGATCAATATGCAGGTTACCGACTTGATACAAGAGACACAGGCGAATATAAAGAAATTTAAGTTAAAAGGGCAGCTTGATGTGAAGTCGTTGGATCGCAAGGCCGTGACTTTCAGCAAAGAGATGCTGGCCCTTAGAACGCCGTTGCGCGAATTCCTGATGACAAAGCTATATCATCATTACCGGGTGGTAAGGATGAGCAATAAAGCCAAACGTTTTATCCAAGAGCTTTTCCGCGATTACGTAAGGATCCCTGCGCAGCTGCCGGACAGCGTTCAGGAAAAAATCGCCGCAGACGGCACAAAACGCGCCGTCTGCGACTATATCGCGGCAATGACCGACAGGTATGCCCTTGATGAATACAAAAAATTATTTGACCCCTACGAAAAAGTATAAATTCCTGGTCTCATCGATTCATAGCGTTTACCGCGTGGTCAACTCCACCTATGAGCTTAAGGACCTTATCAGCCGCCTGGCGCGCCTCTTATGCCAGGTGTTTGATGCCAACTATTGCGTGATCAGCCTGATAGACAATAATAAAAAAAGCTCCGTATTCAGGTGCCAGGTCAACGAAAAGAAAAGGAACATCATAGACAAAAAGATCAAAATTACCAACAATATTGAGAAAAAAATCCTCAGGACGCTTGCAACGTTTAGGCAGCACCAGACCTTAGGCATACCGCTCATCTGTGACGATATAATAGGCTTAATAGTCCTCAGGCGCAATAAGAATGGCGCGCCATTTTTAGCTTTTGAGCAGGAAGTGCTGATGGCCTCCATCGAACAGGCGATCATCGGCATAAAGAACCTTCAGCTTTATGACGAACAGCAGAAAATAGTTTTTGGCAGCATCAAGTCGCTGGTGACGCTTCTTGACACGCGCGTGCCGCATGAATACACGCATTCGCCATACTTCAGCAAACTGGTGACATTGATAGCGCAAGAAATGCATCAGGACGCAAAGCAGATCGAGAGCCTAAAATACGCCAGCCTCCTGCATGATACAGGCAAGGCCGATATCCCGATGGAGATACTCACTAAGACCACTAAACTGACACCCGCGGAATACCAGATCATCAAGCGCCACCCTCTAAAGGGCGCTGAGATCCTGCGGCCGCTGCAGATCCTAAAACCCGCGATCCCGATCATTATGCATCATCATGAAAAATATAACGGCACAGGCTATCCTTCAAGGCTGAAAAAAGGCCAGATCCCGCAGGGTGCCCGCATTATGGCGGTAGCGGATGCATTTGAGGCAATGGTCTACGGCAGGCCCTACCGCGAGAGGATGGACATAGCTTCGGCAATAAGGGAGGTCCGCGGGAAAAGCGGCACCCAATTTGACCCCAAGGTCGTAGAGGCGTTCTTAAAGGTGGTTAAAAAAATAAACACAAAAATTTACTTGAAACCGTGCAAGTAAAAGTTATATAATGGGCTATGGCTGACGAGAATAATTCCCAGTTAGAGATGTTTTCAAAGACGACGGCCTACGATCAACAGGAAACGGGCCGCGGCACTTTTTTTGGCTACGTACGCGCCTACGAAAAAATGATCCTCTTGATCCTGGGCATGATAGTCACCGGGATCGTGTCATTTTCATTCGGCGTGGAAAAAGGGAAAAGCATTGCCGCCTCTCGGGCCAATTCCCGCTTTGATAGCGCAGCCGTACAGCCTAAGACGCAGCCTGTTGCGGCAGGCCTTGCGGCCAACCAGATAGCTCCAGGGCAAAAGCAGGGCGCCACCGCGCCTGCAAGCAGCAAAGCAGGCGTGCGCCCGGAAGATTCCGGCGCCTACACCATTCAGCTGGCCAGTTTTAACAATCGCTCTAACGCGCAGAAAGAATTAACGGCGCTCAAGAAAAAGGGATTTTCCGCCCTGATCCTCTCAAGGGGCAAATATGTTGTTTTATGCGTGGGTAGCTTCTCTAGTGAAGCCAAGGCCCAGGGGTTATTGTCTGAATTTAAAAAACGTTACAAAACTTGTTATGTAAGGAGGCTCTAAACTACCATGTCTATACACCCGTCATTGAATATTTCCGAAAAAGACAAAAAACAAAGATCGGTATTAAAACGTTCCGAACGCTTGAAGATGATGCTGGAAAAAGGGCAGTGGAAAGAAGGAGAAAAAGTCTATGGCCTGCCCAAGATAAAGACCATCAGGATCAAAATAAAGAAGGAAAAAGCGGAAAAAGCAGCCGAAGGCGTCCCTGCCGACGGCGCTGCCCCGGCCGCCGCGCAGCCTGCGGAAACAAAGGCGCCGGCCAAAGGCGCATCTTCCAAGGGCCAGGAGAAAAAATAACCAGATGTCACGCCGGCCCATCGTAAAAATACTGGCAATCCTCGTGTTGGCAAACATTGTTTTGCCTGGCGCTTACGCCGATGGTGATTTTGCGCCTTTTAAGGGCCAAATAAACGGCGAGGCCGTAAACGTGCGAACTGACTCAACGGTCTCGGCGCAAGTATTATGCCTGCTGAATAATGGCGCTCTTGTAGATGTTATCTCCGAGTCATACGACTGGCTCCGCATAAGGCTGCCGAAAGAAGCGCCCGCATATATCAGAAAAGACATGGTTGCCTGTATTGACAAGCCTGCCGCCGGCACTGTTACGCCTAACCTTGATGTTACCGTAAAAACCCTGGAGCCGGCCTCGACACTGGAGCCGGCCTCCCAAAGCGTATGCCGTAACGCCAGGGTGATCAAGAGTGACGTAAACATCAGGCTCATGCCTGATGAAGGCTCATGGGTCGCAGGAAGGGTTCAGGAAAACCAGGTGCTTACAATCATTGAAGAATCCGGAAATTGGTATAAGATCACTCCGCCGGATAACAGCTTCGGCTGGGTGCACAAAAAATTCATCCGCAAGGCCGAAGTCACCCCTGTCGGGCTGTCTGCTGCCGAGCTCAAACAGGCTCAAGAAAAAGGCAGCGAAATAGTCCTCTCCGGACAGGTCCTGCCATATGGCCGGGTCTTTAAAAGGCGGACAACGCATAAACTGCTTACCGAAGACAATAAGATATTTTTATTAAAAAACGGCAAAGACAACCTTGATGTCCTTATCGGGCGCAAGGTAAAGATCATTGGAACGCTGGAGCAATCGCCAAAATCAAAGTTCCCCGTCATCATCATCAGATCGATCGAGGCACTGAAGGCCGAAACAAAATAAAATGCCAAAGATCATCAAGGTAAGCCTAAGAAACAATCCTTACCATATCGTCTGCGGAGGCGGCACCATAGATTCACTGGGTACCTATCTATCCAGGCTCAAGCTCGGCACAGACGCCCTTGTCATCACCAACTCCCTGATAAAAAATAAACACGGCAAGGCAATATCCGCCCCGCTTACCAGGGCAGGGTTTCGTGTAAAGTTCAGGCTGGTCCCTGATACGGAAAAAGCCAAATCGCTTACGATGCTGCCGGGCTTGATCCGCTCAATTGCCGAATACGGCGTTTCAAAAAAACCTTTTATCATTGCCTTTGGAGGCGGTGTTGTCGGTGACCTGGCGGGATTTGTCGCTTCTATCTATAAACGCGGCATCCCGTATATACAGGTGCCCACGACACTTCTAGCGCAGGTAGATTCGGCTATCGGCGGAAAAACTGCCCTGGACCTGGCCTACGGCAAAAACCTTGTGGGCGCGTTTTATCAGCCGAAGCTCGTTGTTAGCGATATCGGACTCTTAAAAACCCTCTCGCCGCGGCAGGTGCGCTCGGGCATGGCCGAAGTAATAAAATACGCGGTGATAAAAGACAGGCGATTGTTCAATTACCTGGAAAAAAACAGCCGCGATATCCTTGCCTTAAAACCCGCGGCACTAGAGTATATAGTGGCGCGCTCCAGCCGCATCAAAGCCGATATTGTAATCGGAGATGAAAGGGAAACTAAAGGAAGGCGTACTGTCCTGAATTTCGGCCATACGCTGGGTCATGCCATTGAAACGGCATCAGGATATACGGGCTACAATCATGGGGAGGCCGTTGGCCTGGGAATGCTTATTGCCTGCGGCATATCAACCAGGTTGCGCCTTCTTGAGGCGCCGGCGGCCGAGAGGATAGCCGGGCTCATAAAATGCGTTGGCTTGCCGGTAAAGATCAAGGATGTTCCGCTATCTTCGATAATCAAGGCGCATTACCGCGATAAGAAATTCATCGGCCCAAGCAATAAACTGGTCCTTATTACCGGGATCGGAAAAACAAAGATCGTCAATAACGTGCCACTTCGCGTGATCAAATCAGCGATAAAGGCAGTCATGTAGGGACTGCCTACCGGCAATATTATTCTGTCCGCTTTTTAATTCTTTAGTTTTATTTCCTGCCCCTCGTAACTCAACACTACTTCATTCTCGGTAATATTAACCAAAGCAGCGCCCTTAACCGTATCACCGGCCCTGACGATTGTATTGTCGATCAAGGCCCAGCTGCCTTTATCTTCGGAAAAAAATATACCGTTTAAGGTCAGGGACGGAGGCTGTTTAATTTCCGGTTGAACGGGTGGGACTAATTCAGGCTGGACAGCAACGGGAGGGGGAAGAGAAGGAGAGGGCGGCTGGGCTGCCAACGGCATGCCGGCAGCGCCGGAAGCGGGGACAGGCCGGGCTCGCAGCAAAACATATAAGAGGACAGATACCGACACAATCCCCAGTACCGATATCAAAATATAGAAGTGGTATTTTTCGGCCGGCCGGTTTTTGATGGCCGCCTTGGCCGTGAAAACCGATTTATCCGCCTTTTTAAGAGCATCATTTATTATGCTCATCGCACCAAGCCACCTTGGCCCCCCTGATCCCCTACGGAATGTAGTTTTAATTCCTCTACACATCTCTTAACCATGCCTCCGTCGATCTTCGATGTCGCGGACACAAAACCTGCCAGTAGCGCCCGGTCGCAGACAATATTGACCAGGCGCGGTGTTCCGCCTGAAAAAACATAGATCAGCTCCAGTGCTTCGTCACTAAACTCTATGCGGCTTGCGGCACCCGCAACGTCGAGCCGATGGCGGATGTAATTTTTTAGTTCAACCTGCTTTAAGGACCCGATGTGATAGTTGACCATTATTCGCTGGCGCAGCTGCCTGAGCTCGTGCAAATGAAGCCGATCGTTTAATTCAGGCTGGCCCACAAGGACCACCTGGAGTAATTTTTCTTTTTCGGTTTCTAAGTTGGAGAGGAGGCGCACCTCTTCTAAAACATGCGGCATCAGATTTTGCGCCTCGTCAATAATGAGCACCACGTTATTGCCGGCGCGTGTTTCTTTAAGCAGGAAATTATTCAGCGCCCTGGTCAGCGCCAACCTTGAATTATGGCCGTATCTTTTGATGCCGAAATCCATTAAAATGGCCTCCAGCAATTGGATCTCGGAAAAATGCGGGTTGAGAATAAGGGCGGTCCGCGTCTTTTTATCCAGCTGGCTAAGAAAAAAACGGCAGAGCGTGGTCTTTCCGGTGCCTATTTCACCGGTTAAGACGATGATGCCTTTTCTCTGGGTAGTGCCATAGACAAGGTGAGACAAGGCCTCTTTATGCTGGCTGCTTAAAAAGAAAAAAGCAGGATCAGAGGTCACGTTAAAAGGCTTCTCAATTAAACCGTAGAATCGGCAATACATAGTTACTTGCATACTTTCGCGGCCATTTGGCTGCTCAAGTATTCCGCTTCGGGCAACCCGGACTTCACTTCGACATTTCATTATAACAAAAATATAGAGCGATGTAAATCTTCCGTTTAGTCTAAATTGGGGACAGCCATTTTTTTCCCTTAATTGGGGACAGCCATTTTTTTTTCTTTTAAAAAAATGGCTGTCCCCAAACACACCTATTTACCCAATTCCCAGACTAATTTATTGACACAACCGATAATTTATGCTATATTTAGGTTGTCCAACAAAGGGGGTGCATTGATAACCGGACTACAGGAAAAAAGAATTTTTCCTCGGGTCAGATTAAGAGCACCAGTTTATTATCAGGTTAGAGGGAATCCCGCAGGGGGCAGTACTCTAAGCGACGATATCAGCCTAGGCGGAATTGCCCTTACGGCTGATAGTTTTCTCCCCACAGAAACGATCATCGGTCTAAAAATATTTGTTTTGTCCCGGGTCATCCAGCCTATCGGAAAAGTTGTCTGGTTAACAGGGCAACCACATTCAGCAAAATACAGGATAGGGATACGGTTCGTGGAAATCGACCCCAGAGAAAAAGAATATCTCTCGGATTATATAATTCTACAGAGATGGACATAGGAAAGGATGAGCAATGGCCACTGAAACACCAAAAACAACTCCCGCGGCAGCAGCGCCTGCCGCCGCGGCTGTAGTTGAAAAACAGACTAATTGCCCCAACTGCAACAAGCCGATCAAAAAATTAACGCGTTATTACCGTGACGGTATATTCTATTGCGCTAAAAAATGCTGGCGCGTCACGGTGGAAAAATCCAAACAGGAAAAAGCTGATACCGATGCACAGAAATGAAAAAAGGCTCCATCCGCGCATTGACCATTGCCTGCCGGTAAAACTGGCAGTCAACGGTTATGATTTTTCAACCACAACGCAAAACTTGAGCTGCCTGGGGGCCTATTGCACGATCAATAAATACGTCCCGCCATTTACCAAGGTAATGGTCAAAATGGACATCCCGCTTAAAGCCGGCGGAAAAAAATTTGATATTGACTGCAAAGGCGTTGTCGTGCGCACGCAAGATTGCGCTGACGGCGGTTTTAATATCGCTATTTTCTTTAACGCCATTCCTGAAATCCAGCGTAAAAAGATTTCCCAATACATAGAGCGTTTCCTGCCCGAAGAAGCAACATCCCGTCAATAGTAACTTACATGGGTTGCCCTAAACCACATCAACCGGTCAAATTGATCATCGGTTTTATCTTTTGCGATGAGGCTGTTTTTAAAAATGCGCTGACGCGCCTGGTCAAGCGTTTTGGAAAGATAGATTTTGAAAGCCGGGAGCTTGACTTTACCTACACCGATTATTACCGGCAGGAATTCGGCCCGTCCTTAAAGAGAAAATTCATCGGCTTCTTCAAGCTCATTGATCCGGCCGGCCTGTTTACAATAAAAGACATTACTAATAATATCGAAAAGAAGCTGTCCGGGCATGGCAGGCGCAATATAAACATTGACCCGGGATATGTCTGCCTCTCAAAGCTGGTGCTCGCCACGACCAAGGACTATGCCCACCGCGTTTATCTGAACAGGGGAATTTACGCCGAAATCGCTCTAACGTTCAAGAATAAAAGCTTTACGGCGCTGGATTGGACATATCCGGATTACAGGAGCGCAGAATATATCGCTATTTTTAACCAGATCAGAGAAATTTACGCACATGAATTTAATAAGCCCAAAAATCCCGTAGGGGCGGGTTTAAAACCCGCCCCTACAATTAGCAGATGACGACCCACATATACCCTTCATATTTTGAGGCTTTTCACAACGGCGGCCTGGACGCAGCCAGTAGGAAGGCCCAGGCTATGCTTGGATCCTGTGCTATCTGCCCGCGCCGCTGCAAGGTGAACCGCCTGAAAGGCAACCTGGGATTCTGTAAGACCGCGGCAGATCCGCTGGTCTATAGCTTTATGGCCCATCACGGGGAAGAACCGCCGATTTCAGGCAGCAAGGGTTCAGGTACGATATTTTTTTCTCATTGCAATATGGGCTGTGTTTATTGCCAGAATTACGAATTCAGCCAAATGGGAGGGGGCGGGCTCGTCAACCCCAAGGGCCTGGCTGAAATCATGCTGGAACTGCAGGGGGGAGGGGTACATAATATCAACCTGGTGACCCCTACCCATGTCATGCCTGCGATCCTGGAGGCCCTGAAAATTGCCATCCCGGCCGGGCTTAAGCTCCCGCTGGTTTATAACAGCGGGGGATATGAATTAGCGGAAATTATAGGCCTGCTTAAGGGTATTATAGATATATATCTTGTGGACATGCGTTACGGCGATGAGACAGGCGGCGCCAAATATTCTCTTGCGCCGGATTACCCCCGGCATAATCAAGAGGCAGTAATTGAAATGCAGCGCCAGGTTGGTGTCGCTCAACTTGATGATGCAGGCATTATGCGCCGGGGCCTGGTCATCCGCCACCTGGTTTTGCCGCATGGCCTTTCAGGCACAGAGAAAATCATGCGTTTTATTAAAGAAAAGATCTCCCCGGAAACCTATATCAGCCTGATGAGCCAATACATGCCATATTATAAGGCGCGCGAATTTCCCGAGATCAGCCGGCGCCTGACCCAAGAAGAATATAGCGAAGCGCAGGAAATTATGCTAACATACGGATTGCACAACGGCTGGATCCAGGATTCCTACGGCCTGGAAAGATTTGCCGGAGTCAACTTGAAGCCCTTTTTAAAACATGGATAACACACCCATTAAACGCCGTAGTTTGAAAGTTATACTGGTAGGTTTATTTACCTTAAATGATACGCCGCAAAAAATAGCTTTTGGCCTTGGGCTCGGGGTTTTTTCCGGGATTCTTCCGGGCACCGGGCCGATAGCCGCGGTATTTCTGGCGGCATTATGCAGGGCCAACCGCGCCGCAAGCCTCATAGGCAGCCTTGCCACAAACACGTGGCTGAGCTTCGTAACATTTGTTATAGCTGTTAAGCTTGGCGCCTGGCTTTGGGGTTATAAATGGGTAGATGTTTACAATCAGTGGAGCGTCCTGGTCAAAGAATTCCACTGGATAAATATCATCAAATCATCATTCCTGCAACTAATATTACCGCTATTTACCGGATATATCATCGTTGCCTTAGCCCTGGGCATAACAGTCTATCTGATCGCCTTAATCGCTTTTAAGCTATTCCGGCAGGGGAGTTGCAACAAAGAAAATGGCCATCCGGGGATCGGTAAATCCGGGTAATCTGGGTATCCCAAATAACTCGGTATCCGCAAGGTATAGTGTCAAGGTAAGGTAACATCCCGCCTAAAATGTCAGATTAAAATAATTTAATTAAATCCCGGTAAATGGAATTCTCGATGTTCCGCAAAAAAAACCAATGTCACGCAACTGGCTTAATTACAGGGGTTTAAACCAGCTTTTGCCCATATGCTCAAGTTAACATAAGATACATTATAGGAAGTTGCTCGGGAAGGATTTTCCAGCGATTTCTGTAGGGGCGGGTTTGAAACCCGCCCCTACGTTATTTAATTACGGACTCTATTTTTGGAGCTTCTTCGCGGGAACTGACTACGTAGGTACCGCCTTGTATTTTGATTATCGCCCCGTTTACCAGCGCGGTTGCGATAGCTTTATGCGCGCGCCTTAAGAGCCGGCTAAAGGTCTGTTGGGAAATGTGCATTGATTTAGCCGCCTCCTTTTGGCCAATGCCCATATGATCGCCTAATCGGATGGCCTCATACTCATCGACAGCCAGAATGATCTCATCCGGCCGGCCGGGCTTGCCCCGGGGGCTGAATTGGCTGATTTTCGGGTTAAGCCTAACCATCCTGTATTTTCGCGGCCTTCCGCGTTGTTCCATTGCAAAAGCCCTTTCCCGGATAACTTACTTGCTTTTACTTACATTTAACCTGCCGGTTATTATGATTACCTACTCATAAATCATCTATAATGTAGGGACAGGTTTCAAACCTGTCCCTGCGGGAGTATAGGTAATTCGTCTTAAATCTCCGTTTCTTTTACCAGTTTCCGGTAATAATCAAGGCAATTATGGCAGGTCTTATCAGTCTCTTTCCATTCAGGATGGTCCCGCTGAATTAACCCCAACAAGTATTCTTCGGCTTTAATATGGGCAATGCTGGCAAATTCATCAATTTCGCGTTCACAGATTTTACACGTATATTTCATGTGAGTTGGCCTTTTCTATTTGTAGGGGCGGGTTTCAAACCCGCCCCTACAGAAAATATCATAGCAGAGCCGAACGCGGCCGGCCCATATTATCTGACGCAATCGCTTCTCCAAGAGCAAACAAGCTGATCGCAGGTATTCTTGGTGCGGCCGGTGGCAAAACACTCGCTGAAACCTTCGGCGCGCTGGACAGACCTGATCAACTGATCTTTTGAGTATTTCCAGGTATCCTTGACCCCTAAGCGCCTTGCTTTACGCTCAACCTCTAAAAGCCGCATTTTATCCTCCCTATAATTTATAAACTAAATCGTGCTGCCTGACCCTTGATTTCACCATCAGGCCGATTTCCTGGCCCTTCTTGGCGGTATCAATGGGCTGACGGTCGATCTGTAGCGAAGTAACCTGCTGCTTAAAGTCAGTGGTATGCCCCTTGATCCTGATGTCATCCCCCGCGGAAAGTTCTTTTTTCATCTTTACTACAGCAGCTTTTACGTGCGGAAAGTAATGCGTTACTACACCTACTACGGGTTCTTTCAGGACTTCCTGCGCCGCCGCGGTTTTACGCTTGGCCGCGCTTTTTTTCTTGATAACCTTTTTTACGGGCTTTTTCGCGACAGCCCTGATGATTTTCTTTTTTTTAAGTTTCGGCGCCGCGCGCTTCTTTAGAGTTGGTTTCTTCTTTTTTTTAAGAGGCATATGTCCTCCTATTTAGTGATCTCTATCAAAGAATCAACTGAGCCGTAAGGATTAGTTTCCTTGACCGGGTTATTGCTATCCTCGGTCCACTTGCCGTCAATTACAAAACGGTAACGGTACTTGCCGCTCTTTAAGGGCAGATTCTTGCTCCAGACACCATTATCGCGCGCCATCAAGCTCGAGTCATCAAGTTTCCAGTCATTGAAGTCGCCGACCACATGGACTTCCTGGGCATCGGGCGCCGATATAGAAAAAGCAAACTCGCTTAATTTCGGAACGTTTTCCTTAAGCACTTCTTTCATCCTTTTCATCAGCGCCATCGGACCTACGGGAACCTCTTTTTCCTCGGTGATCACTTCGCGTGACAGGCTGTAATAATCTTTGGCGCCCCGGCAATATTTGTCATAATTAAAAACAAAAGTTCCTTCGTTCTGGGCCTCCTTAAGCTTAACGTTTACATGGATCATATTCGCGAACAGCTTATCCTTGAAATTAGTCTTTATGCGCTCCAGGATCTTGAAAGAATGGCGCAGGCGCGAATCAAAATTAACCACCAGCACCCGCCAGGAAACCTCGTGGTTCAACCTGTCTTTGACCAGGTCAACAATACTTATTAACTGATCCAGCCCTTCCAGCGCGAACCTGCTTGCCTCCACCGGTATGATTATTTCTCCGGAGGCCCTGATGGCGTTAACTGTCAGGATCCCCAGGTTAGGCGGACAATCGATCAATACATAATCATAAACTCCCTTAAAGGCATTCAACGTGTCCCAGAGCCGCGATTCGCGGCCTATTTCACCGCTTAATTCCTGCTCCAGGGTACCCAGGACAATGCTTGAGGGCACCAGGTCAAAATTTTGCGCCACCGGACAGATGATATCTTCAAGCCTGGCTTTTTTATGCGTGAGTTTAGAGAGGACGTTATATATACTGAGATTGCATTTGATATTTAATCCGAGAGTTGCGTGTGCCTGGGGATCAAGGTCTATTAATAAAACTTTCTTGCTTCCGGATGCCAAAGCTGCCGCCAGGTTAATTGCCGTAGTCGTTTTGCCGCATCCGCCCTTTTGATTCGCCACTGAAATTACGCGCATCAATCCCCCTCCTTCTTGATGTTAAAATTATTCCTGTAGGGACAGGTTTGAAACCTGTCCCTACTTAAATACTTTGACGTGATCTATATAAACAATTCCGCTCTTGCCTTTGGTGTTCCATTCTTCCACGATAAACTTGATCTTTGACATCTGCGTCCAATTGCTGATATGCTTAAACTGCGCCAAGCTTATTCTGTAATCCTGCCACTT
>JAUYEC010000184.1 GCA_030691585.1 Candidatus Omnitrophota bacterium | reverse complement strand
AGGCGACATTATTCAGGTGGTTCCGTCGCATCGCTTTAAGGTCCGAGCCGCAAAGCCGCCTTTTCAGATCTATCGCGACTTAAGAAGCCTTAATCCGTCGCCATATATGTATTTTTTAAAGCTGAAAGGGTTCTATATTGCCGGTTCTTCGCCTGAAATGCTGGTGCGTTGTGAAAACGGGGTCATCCAGACCCGGCCAATCGCAGGGACCAGGCCCCGTGGCCGCAGCGAGCAGGAAGATGTCAAGTTAGGAAAAGAGCTTCTTGCTGACCAAAAAGAGAGAGCCGAGCATCTGATGCTGGTAGACCTGGGCCGTAACGATATAGGCAGGGTGGCGAAATGCGGCACGGTCAAAGTCAGCGAATTTATGAGCATAGAAAGGTATTCTCACGTGATGCACCTGGTCAGTGAGGTCAGGGGAATCCTTGACAGGGATAAATATAGCGTATATGATGTATTGCAGGCGGCGTTTCCGGCAGGGACCGTATCCGGGAGCCCCAAAGTGCGCGCCATGGAGATCATTGACGAACTGGAAACCTTACGGCGCGGGCCCTATGCCGGCTGTGTCGGATATTTCAGTTTTTCGCAGAACATGGACACCTGCATTACCATCAGGACAGTGGTGATAAAAGGCGGCGTTGCCTATGTCCAGGCCGGAGGCGGAGTGGTTGCAGATTCCGTGCCGGAAAAAGAATATTACGAAACGGTCAATAAAGCAAAGGCGTTAATTGAGGCAATCACAGGGTAATATTGTAGGGACAGGTTTGAAACCTGTCCCTACATAAACGAACGACGGAATACGAACGACGGACGACGAAAAAGGAGGATTCAAGTTATGGCAGTGCATATTCGTTTGAGAAGATTAGGCAAAAATCCCAAAGGCAAACTGTTTTTCAGGGTAGCGGCTTTTGACGAAAGAACAAACAGAGACGGCCGCGTACTTGAAGAGTTGGGTTCTTATAATCCGTTTACAGGAGCCGCAAAATTAAAAAAAGAGCGTATTGAGGCCTGGGTTAAAAACGGCGCCCAGCTTTCGCCGACGGTGAAGAGTTTGTTGAAGAAAGAATCGAAAAAATAATGATAGGGGACAGCGACTTTTTTCCCCGTCGCTGTTAGCAAGCGTGAAAAAAAGTCGCTGTCCCCTTTTTAAAGGAGGTCACAATGTCAGCAGCACCGCAAGCCAGCGCTTTTGTCAACTTGTTCCCGTTAGTCGTCATTTTTGTCATCTTTTATTTTCTGCTCATCAGGCCGCAGAAGAATAAGGAAAAAGAGCATCAGAAGATGCTTACCGGATTGAACAAGAACGATGACGTAGTCACCACAGGCGGTATCCACGGCACTATTGTCAATGTCAAAGATAAGACCGTGATCCTGCGCGTGGACGAGAACGTCAAGCTTGAGATAGAGAAGAACTGCGTCGCATATATTAAAAAACCGCAGGCGTAAAAAAATAGGGGACAGCGACTTTTTTTCGAGCGTCGTTATCCCGAATAAAAAAAAGTCGCTGTCCCCTATTTTATAAGGAGTAGTCATACATGGAAAAGAAGCTGATTTATAAGTCCGTTTTTATTTTAGCGGTAATGGCGGTATGCGCGTATTTTGCCTTTCCGCTGGATAAGCGGATAAACCTGGGCCTGGATTTAAAAGGCGGGATGCATCTTTTGCTGAAGGTGGATACTTCTCATCTGAGCAAAGAGGCCAAGGAAGACGCGGCAGACCGGGCGCTGGAAGTGATCAGGAACAGGGTTGACCAGTTTGGCGTCAGGGAAACCTCTATTCAGAAACAGGGTGAAGACGAGATCGTGGTCCAGCTTCCCGGCGTCACAGACAGGGAACGCGCCATAGAAATTATCGGCAAGACCGCGATGCTGGAGTTTAAGCTCGTTTCAAAGGACCCGGAAAAATTGAAGGCAGCATTGTCCGGAGCAGTAGCTGAAGGTTACGAATTAAAATACAGCCAGGATGACAATGAAGCGCTGTTGCTTGAGAAAAAGGTGCTTTTGACCGGTGATGCCCTGACTAACGCGATGGTGCAGTTCAATCAAAGTTCGTTCGGCGAACCGGCAGTGGGCCTGAAACTCAACGCCGAAGGCGCCAAAAAATTCGGCGAGATCACTGCTGCCAACGTGGGCAGCCGTTTAGCCATCGTCCTCGATGGTAAGGTGCAGTCGGCCCCGAACATCAGAGAGGCCATACCATCGGGAGAAGCGGTGATCAGCGGCCGTTTTAGTATTGAACAGGCGCAGGACCTGGCATTGATCCTGAGAGTCGGCGCGTTGCCGGCGCCCATGCGCGTAGAAGAAGAGCGGACCATCGGGCCATTGTTGGGCGCCGATTCCATAAATAAAGGTATTAAGGCCGTTGCCATCGGCAGTATCCTGGTTTTTGTATTTATGGCGGGTTATTACCTTTTGGCCGGAGTAATTGCCGACTTTGCCCTGCTGTTGAACTTATTGATGATCTTAGGAGGCCTGGGTATTTTACCGGTATTATTCCCGGGGGTTTCGGCGACCCTGACCTTACCAGGCCTTGCCGGTATGGTCCTGTCTTTGGGTATGGCAGTTGACGCTAACGTCCTGATCAATGAGCGCATCAGGGAAGAGCTCGCATCGGGAAAAAATCTGCGCGCGGCTATCGCTAACGGTTATTCCCGCGCCTTCAGCGCGATCTTTGATTCCAACCTGACTACTTTGATCGCCGCGGTCCTCTTGTTCCAGTTCGGCACCGGGCCGATACGCGGATTTGCCGTGACCCTGACCATCGGCCTTATCGCCAGCATGTTTACCGCGATCGTGGTTACCCGCGCCATATTCGAGCTGCTTCTGAGTTTGGGCGTGTTAAAAAATTCCCTGCCGATGTTGAAATTAATAGGAGAGACAAAGTTTGATTTTATCGGCAAACGCAAAATATTTTATGCCCTATCGCTGGCGGTGATCGTGCCGGGGATAATTTTTTATTTGATCAAGGGCCAGGAGGCTTACGGGATCGATTTTGCCGGGGGCCAATTGCAGGAATACAGTTTTAAGGCGCCGCCAAAAATAGAAGACGTGCGTAAGGTTTTAAAGGACATCGGAGCGGCCGATGCCAGCATCCAGCAATTCAAAGAAAATCCAAACGCCGTGCTCATCAGGACCTCTGTGGATAAAAGCCAGGAGATCACGGCTAAATTAAAAGAAATGTTTCCCCAACAGGATATACAGGTGCTGCGCGTGGAGCGGGTCGGGCCGGTCGCGGGCAAGCATCTTAAGGATAAGGCCATCCAGGCGCTGATCTGGTCGCTTGTGGGTATCCTCATCTACGTCGGTTTCCGTTTTAAGCATATCAACTTTGCCGTTGCAGGCGTTATAGCGCTCATCCACGACGTGCTGGTGGCGATGGCCTTTCTGGTTTTCACCGGCAGGCAGATAGATTTATTGAGCGTTACTGCCTTCTTGACCATTGCCGGTTATTCCATTAATGACACCATTGTGATTTATGATCGCGTCAGGGAAAATATGCGCCTGTATCGCAAGTTGACACTTAAGGAATTGATCAACCTTAGCGTTAACCAGACTCTGGGCAGGACCCTTCTTACTTCCGGAGTGACCCTCTTGGTCGTGATTTCCATATTGTTTTACGGCGGTGAAGTGTTGAGCAATTTCGCTTTTACTTTGTTCGTCGGGTTTATCTCCGGCGTGTATTCTACGGTCTTTATCGCGTCGCCGCTGGTTTTGGCCTGGAGCCGCCGTAACAGATAAACGACATGTTCCGTAGGACGTCCGTTCGCTTCGCTCACTAGGACGTAAGGACGTGTGACGCTTATCAACGTAAACGACATGTTTTGTGGGACGTAGGACGTAAGGACGTAGGACGTAAAATCAAAAACGTCCCACGTCCAACGTCCTACGTAACATGTGATTTTTATTGTATGTTCAAATCCCTGAAGCTTTACACGGGCATGAATATTGACTTTGAATATATCATGCCCGTTTTTATTGAATACGGCTATACCCGCCAGGAGAAAGTCGCAGAAGTTGGCGACCTTGCCCGGCGCGGCGGGATCCTGGATATCTTCCCGCTTTCTTTTGAGCTGCCTATCCGCGTTGAGCTGGATAACAGCACGGTTTCTTCGATCAAGACTTTTGATCCCGCTACCGGCGCTTCCCTCTGGGAACACAAGGTAGTGATCATCCTTCCTTTTAAAAGAACGCATACGCATGCCGCGAAGTTTGCGTCCTTCAGCGCGGAGGCGCCGATGTCTAACTTCGTGGACTTAAATATCGGCGACTACGTGGTGCATAACGAATATGGCATCGGCCGGTTCCTGGGCATGCAGAAGATAAAACTAAAGGACAAATCAAGCGATCACCTGGTCATTGAATACGACCGTCAGGAAAAATTATTCGTGCCCGTTGCCCAGATGCACCTGGTGGCCAAATATATTGCTTTCCATGTAAGAAAGCCCAAGCTTTACCGTTTGGGCTCTAAAGAGTGGAAGCGGGATAAAGAAAGAGCCAGAAAAGGCGTCCAAAAACTCAGCTGGGAACTCTTGACTCTGCAGGCAATGCGCATGAGTTCCAAGGGTTTTACCTTTTCCCCGGATTCCCAGTGGCAAAAACAATTTTGTCAGACTTTTCCTTATCAGGAAACGTCCGGCCAGGCCAGCGCGATGGAGGAGGCAAGGCGCGATATGGAATCAGGCAAGCCCATGGACCGCCTGCTTTGCGGCGACGTCGGCTACGGCAAGACTGAAGTGGCCATGCGCGCGGCCTTCAAAGCGGTAATGGATAATAAACAGGTGGCCTACCTGGTGCCGACTACGATCCTGGCCGAACAGCACTACGAGAATTTTAGCGCGCGGCTAAAAGATTTCCCCATCAACGTAGAGCTTTTGTGCCGTTTTAAGACCGGCGCCCAGCAGGATAAGATCGTCAAGCGCATTGCCCAGGGCGGGGTGGACATCGTCATCGGCACGCACCGGCTTCTCTCCGAAGACGTGGTTTTTAAGGACCTCGGCCTTGTGATCATAGATGAAGAGCAGCGTTTCGGGGTCAAGGCCAAGGAAAAACTTAAGGCCCTCAGGGTAAATACCGCTGTGATTACGCTTACTGCTACACCTATACCACGCACCCTCTACATGAGCTTGATGGGCGCAAAAGACATGTCGGTGATCAATACCCCGCCTCAAAATAGGTTGCCAATCAAGACGCTTGTGGTAGAATATGACGATGATCTTATCGCCCAGGCCGTGTCAAGGGAATTGCGCCGCGGCGGCCAGGTGTTTTTTCTGCATAACCGCATCCAGGACATAGAGAAAGTCAAAGATAAGCTGGCCAGGATCCTGCCGCCTGATACGCGCTTAGCAATAGGCCATGGACAGATGCATGCTAAGGATCTGGAGCAGGTGATGTCCGAATTCCTTAAAGGGCGCATTGACTGCCTGATCTCCACGATGATCATAGAATCCGGCATAGACGTTCCCAATGCCAATACCATTATCGTTAATAACGCGCACCAATTTGGCTTATCGGACCTGCATCAATTGCGCGGCAGAGTAGGCAGGTTTAACCGTCCGGCTTACGCCTATTTTCTACTGCCCAAAAGGATAGCCTTAGACGGCCCCGGCCGTAAAAGGCTGGCTGCTATAGAGGAATATACCCATCTGGGCGCGGGTTTTCAGATCGCCATGGAAGACCTGGAGCTCAGGGGCGCCGGGAACCTGCTCGGCGCCGAACAGCACGGTTTTATCACGGCTATCGGCTTTGACCTGTATTGCCGCCTGCTCCGCGAGGCAATCAACGGTTTTAAAAAGGCTGGGGTAATGAATGGGGAAAAAATCGGGCATTGACATAAATATAACAGGACAATCCAGTGTAGGGGCGGGTTTGAAATCCGCCCCTACAGGAAGCAATGTGGGGACAGGATATTATCCTGCCCCTACAGCGATACGGATATTTTTTGTATTTGTCACTTTGATACTTTCCGCCATCTGCGCGGTTCCCTCTGCCTTTGCCGACGATAAGATCGTCGCCGTAGTCAACAAGGATGTGATCACCTCCAAGGATATGAACGATTTTTTGAACTTTACGCGCGTGCAATTAGCCAGGCAGTATCAGGGCAGGGAGCTGGAAGAAAAACGGCAGGCATTAAAGGTCGATCTGATGAACCGTCTTATCGAGGATTGCCTGATCCTGCAGGAAGCAAAGAAAGAAAAGGTCGAAATAGACCCCAACAGGATCAAGGGCAGGATGGATGAGATCCGCAGGGAATACGGCAGCGACGCCGCATTTCAGGTGGACCTGAGAAAACAGGGCATGGTGCCGGCGGACATTGAAAAGAAGATCAGGGAGCAGATGCTTATTTTTACCATCATAGACCGCAAGGTCAAAAGCAAGATCCTGGTCCGGCCGGAAGAGGTGACAAGTTATTATAACGCGCACACCTTGGACTTCTTTTTGCCTGAAACCCGCGAAGTGGAGGCCTATGCCCTGGAGAACGAGGACATGGCAAAGACTTTTTCTTATAATCTTATAGCCGGGCAGAAACTTACGGACCTGGCCGCAAGGTACCCGATGACGGTGAATAAACTTCAGGTTCCTAAGGGCGGCGGAGTAAAAAACGAAATCGAGGAGGCGGTATTCAAACTGGGTGTCGGTGAGGTCTCCGCTCCGGTTGGGGTGGACGATAAATATTACGTTTTTAGATTGGAGAATATAATCGTCCCCGGGCAGATATCGCTTTCCGATGCCCAGGATGATATCGGCGAACTCTTGTATAGTAAGAAAATGGAAGAAGGGTTTGCCGCCTGGATGGTTGAAATGAAAAATAACGCGTACATCAAGGTTATAGAGGCAGATAAATAGATTCGTAGGGACAGCATAATATGCTGTCCCTACGGGCGATCCCCGCTGTAGGGGCGGGTTTGAAACCCGCCCCTACAGGCGCTATATAAATATAGGAGATGGTATGAAAATAGCGATTGTCGGACCCGGCGCTATCGGCTTGTTATTGACGGCTCATTTAAGCAAAACTAAAGAGGAGATCTGGCTCTTAGATAAAGATAAGGAGCGCGCCTTGCGGATCGGCAAAAACGGCATATCTGTGACCGGGCTGGGCGGAGATTGGAAAGCCAGCGTCAAGGCCACTGCCAATACTGCTGATATCGCTCAGGCGGACCTGGTGATTATCTGCGTAAAATCTTATCACACTAAAGACGCGGTCAACCAGGCAAAATCTTTGCTGGGGGAAAATTCCAAGGTTTTGACGCTGCAGAACGGTATAGGCAACATCGAGATCATCAGCGAAGCCGTGGGCAGCGAAAAAACGATCGGCGGCATCACTAACCTCGGGGCGACTTTGCTGGGGGAAGGCAGGGTCAAGTTTGCCGGAAAGGGCGAGACCGTGCTCGGCAGGGCCGACGGAAAACTCCCGGTAGAGATGCGCGCGATCCGGGAAATTTTCAATAAATGCGGCCTGGAGACAAGGTTGACCCAGGACATCAAGGGCCTGCTCTGGTCGAAGCTGATCATAAACGCCGGGATAAACGCGCTGGGTGCAGTGACACGGCTCAAGAACGGCAGCCTCCTGGATTACGAAGGCACGCGCAAGATACTGCGGGGCGCCGTGACCGAGGCCACGCGCGTGGCAAAAAGAAAAAGAATAAAATTGATCTATGACGACCCGCTGGCCAAGGCCGAAGCGGTATGTGAAGCAACAAGCGGCAACGTCTGTTCCATGCTTGCGGATGTACTGATGAAAAAGCGCACGGAGATAGATTTTATTAACGGCGTAGTCGTGCGCCTCGGCCAGGAGTTAAATATTCCGGTGCCGTATAACGCGATGCTGGTGGACCTGGTTAAGACCATTGAAGCCAGTTACGCGGTTGCGGCCGGATAAATGATGTAGGGGCGGGTTTGAAACCCGCCCCTACAGATGCATTCGAATTTTCCTATTAGATAAAATGAAAAAATTAAGGATATATTTAGCATTAGCAGTAGTTATATTATGGTCGGCGGTGCTCATCCCAAAGTTTATCGCGCGCATGCCTTTATTCAAGCGCCGGATCGTCTGCCCTCAGATACAGGCGCAGGCGCCTAAGAAGGCAGTGGTGGTGCCGGATAAGGATGAGTTGATAACCGAGGCCTTCGCAATGTTAAAGGTCAGGCAGGATGAGCAGGCGTTGGCTGTTTACCAAAAGATCCTGGAATTGGATCCCGAAGATTCCGACGCGCTTTGGGGGAAGGCCGAGATCTACAGGCGCAAGCGCCAGTTCAGCGACGCCGAGGCGGTGTTGAATGAAATACTCAAAAACGATCCCTGCCATGCTTCGGGCCTGGTAACCCTTTCTTACCTGCGTTATTATGATAACCGCCTGGATGAAGCACTAGACCTGATCAACAGGGCGCTGGCTGTGCCGGGCCTGGACGATGAAAACAAGGCCCTGGCCTATATGATGCTGGGCACGGTCAATAGCCGCCGGTCATCACAAGGCTGGTTATTCAGCAAATTTAAATACGGCACGCAGATCAAAAGTTATTTTCTGACCGCGCAGAACCTCGCACCCGGACTGCCGGAAGTACATCTTGGGCTGGGGACTTTTTACTTGAAGGCGCCGGCTATCGCGGGCGGAAACCTGGATAAAGCCATTGATGAATTGCAGACGGCAATAAAAATCGCGCCGAGTTTTGCCACGGCAAACGCGCGCCTGGCGCAGGCATATAAGAAAAAAGGCGACCTGGATAAATACAATCTTTTTCTGCAGAAAGCCAAAGACCTTGACCCGGGAAATGAAGTGATCGCCGAAGACAAACAGGAATGATCTATGAAAAACGCAGAGGTCAGCCGGATCTTTGGCAATATCGCGACTATCCTGGAGATCCTCGGAGAGAATTCCTTCCGTATTCGCGCCTATGAGCGGGCGGCGCAAACAATAGGCGGCCTGTCCGAAGACATAGAGGAGATAGCACAGAACGAACGTCTCTCTGAGATTCCCGGTATTGGCCACGACCTCTCGGGGTTGATCAAAGAATACCTCAAAACCGACAAAATAAAATTATATGATGAGTTGAAGAAGAAGGTTCCGGAGGGCCTGCTCACTCTTCTGGATATCCCGTCGGTGGGGCCGAAGACCGCTAAACTCCTTTACGAAAAATTTAAGATAAAAAATATCCCTGTCCTGGAAAAGGCGATTAAACAGGGCAAATTAAAACAGGCGTTTGGTTTTAAGGATAAGACGATCGCCAATATCCAAAAAGGGATCGAGATTTTTAAGAAGTCGCGCGCGGTTATGACCCTGGCGGGCGCAGAGTTGCTTGCGCGGGTTTTTATTGCGCCGCTTAAAAAGGAGCGCGCGGTAAAAAAGATCATTGCCGCCGGCAGCCTGCGGCGGTGCAAAGAAACAGTGCGCGACATTGACATCCTGGCAGTGTCATCAAAGCCGGCTGAAGTGATGGAAGCTTTCTGCAGCCTGCCGGAAGTAGCGGATATTACGGCTAAAGGCGCCACTAAGGCCAGCGTGCGCGCCAAAGACGGCACCCAGATAGATTGCCGGGTAGTGGAGCAGAAATCGTTTGGGGCGTCGCTGGTGTATTTTACCGGCTCCAAGGATTTTAATATAAAACTGCGCGGGCTTGCCATAAAAAAAGGCCTGAAGATCAATGAATACGGCGTTTTTAGAAAAGATAAATATATAAGCGGTGCCACTGAAGAAGAAGTATTCGCGGCACTCGGCCTGCCTTTTATTGAGCCGGAATTAAGGGAAAATACCGGCGAGATAGAGCTGGCGTGTAAGTCAAAATTACCGCGGCTGTTGCAGCTTAAAGATATTAAGGGCGACCTGCACACGCATTCAACCTGGACCGACGGAGATAATACCATCGCGGAAATGGCCGAGGCCGCCAAATCGCTGGGTTATTCCTATATCGCTGTTACCGACCATTCGCAGAGCCTTAAGGTGGCCGGTGGATTAAGCGTTGCCAAACTTAAAAAGAAGAAAGAAGAAATAGAAAAGCTCAACGCCCGGCTTAAAGGCATCAGGGTTCTTTATGGCACTGAAACTGAAATAGACTCCCAGGGTAAGCTTGATTATGAAGACGGGGTGTTAAAGGAATTTGATATTGTGGTGGCGGCGGTCCATTCCGGTTTTAAGCAGTCACGGCAGCAGTTGACGGGCCGGATCACTAGCGCCTGTAAAAACAAATACGTGCAGATCATAGCGCATCCGACCGGGCGGTTGTGGGGCACGCGTGAGGCATATGATATAGACATGGATGAAATATTCCGTGCCGCAAGAGATACTAATACCGCCCTGGAAATAAATTCTTTTCCTAAACGGCTGGACTTAAATGACGCCAACTGCCGCCGGGCGGTTGAGCGGGGTGTCAAATTGGCGGTGAATACCGATTCGCACAGCGTTGAGCAGTTGTCGGCGATGCGGTATGGCGTGGGTATGGCAAGGCGGGGCTGGGTGGGTGCTGCAAGTGTCATCAATACGCTGCCGCTTTCGCAATTATTGAAGGCGATACGTAAGTGAAACGTTCACGCCTCACTATAGCTGCAATCGTTCTTTTACTTTCCGGCTGCCTGCAACAACCTCTGCATCGCGACACGCGCGTATTGATGGGCACTTTTGTGGAGGTGGTCTCGACTGACGCGCGGGCGCAGAAGATCGCGTTTGACGAGATAAAGAGGATTGAAGATTTATTAAGCAAATACCGGCCGGAGAGCGAAGTCTCGCGGCTGAACAGGGCGGGAAAGCTCAAAGTTTCCGCGGAGACATTCGCTCTGCTTAAAACTTGTAAGGAATTTTCCGCGGCCACTGACGGCGCCTTTGACGTAAGCGTGGGCGCTTTGGTTGATCTCTGGGGTTTCACCGATAAAAAATTCCGCGTTCCGTCGGAGCAGGAGATAGCGGCTGCCCTGGCCAAGGTTGGTTCGGACAAAATTGTCCTGAATGAATCGGACAGCACGGTGGAGTTTAGCACCCCTGGGTTAAAGATAGACCTGGGCGGCGTGGCCAAGGGCTACGCGGTTGACCGCGCAATAGAAAAAATAAAGCAGGCCGGTATCGACAACTGTTTGATCAA
>JAUYEC010000148.1 GCA_030691585.1 Candidatus Omnitrophota bacterium | reverse complement strand
GGACAAAATGCGAGTTTGCGCCAGGTGTGTTTGCCAGTTTTTTTAAATTACTTCCGCTGGTCCGAAAATATAAAATTGATATTATCCATTGTAATACGCGGGTCACGCAGGTGACGGGATGCCTGTTGAGTAAATATTCATCCAGGCCTTATGTTTCCACCTGCCATGGGTTTTTTAAAGCGCGGCGGCTCTCGCGCAGGATCTTCCCCTGTTGGGGCAATAAGGTTATCGCAATAAGCCAGGAGGTAAAAGAGCATCTTTTAAACGATTTTAAGGTAGATGAAAAAAATATTGCCGTAATAAACCACGGTATTGATATTAACCGTTTCGTAAAAGTAAATAAGGAACAGGGCTTTGAAGCCAGGAAGAGCTATGGCTTGCCGGCTGAGGCCGGTGTGATAGGGATCGTAGCGCGGCTCTCGGATGTAAAGGGGCATATTTATCTTATCAGGGCAATGCCGGACATACTTAAGAATCATCCGAGTGCGCTTTTATGGATCATCGGCGACGGTAAAATGCTTAAGGAATTGACGGCGCTGGTAGATAAATTAAAGATCAAGGATAAAGTTGTATTTAGGCCTGAAGCCAGGGACACGGCCGGCGCACTTGCCGCAATGGACATATTTGTTATGCCTTCCTTAAAAGAGGGTTTGGGCCTGGCGTTGATGGAGGCCATGGCCGCGGGGCTTGCGGTTGTCGGCTCCAGTGTGGGCGGTATTAAGACATTGGTCCAGGATGGAGAGAGTGGATTACTTGTGCCTGCGGCTAATAGCGCTGAGTTGGCGCAGAAGGTTTCGAGCCTCCTTGCGGATCCTGCGATGGCCAGGCGCCTGGGAGATAATGCCCGGGACAGCATAGCCGCGAAGTTTGCGTTTGAATCTATGATCACCGATACTGAGAGGCTATATAGCGCATGTTTAAACCAAAAAGACTGATCGGCATATCCATCGTAATAATCGCGCTGGCCGCGGCAATCGCGGGCTTTATCCGCCTGCAATATGTCGTGCCGGTTGTGATGTATCATTCCGTTTCCGATGTCGTGGATCATAAAAACAGGACGCATGTTTCAACCGCTGTGTTTGAGCGCCAGATGCGCTTCCTTAAAAATCATCATTATAACGTGATACCGCTTGCAAAGGCGGCCGAGTTTATTATTAATAAAAAGAAGATCCCGGCTAAGACAATCGCTATTACTTTTGACGACGGCTATAAGAACAATTACACCCACGCCTATCCTATTTTAAAAAAATATAACCTGCCGGCAGCGATATTCATTATCTTAGATGAAGTAGGCAGGCCTCAGGGTGACCGGCTTGACTGGGCCGAGATCAAAGAGATGCGGGCTTCCGGCCTGATCACTATCGGCAGCCATGCGCTTGGCCCCGAGCCTTTGATAAATTACAAATCCGAGGAAATGCTGCGGCGGCAGATTTTTGATTCTAAGCGTTTGTTGGAGCAAAACCTGGGTGCGCAGGTTGATATCTTCAGCTATCCCGGAGGGATGTTTAATGCCGAGATCCGCCGGATGGTCATTGATGCCGGTTATAAGCTTGCCGCGGCCACCAACCCCGGCAAGGATTATCCCAGCGATGATATCTTTGCAATAAAGCGGCTGCGCATCTCAGAAAACGCGGGGGATCTTTTTGTGTTTGGGGTGGAAACGTCGGGGTTTTATACTTTCATGAAGGAACATCGGCACAAATAAATCCGTCGTTCGTAGATCGTCGTTCGTATTTCGTAAAACACTTAACGGACGACGAAAGACGAAAGACGGACGACGGTATTTTCGATATTATGGATATGAAAGCGGAACGGATATTAATTTTTAACGTGAACTGGCTGGGGGATGTCCTGTTTTCTACGGCCGTGATCAGGAACATCCGGCATAATTTCCCGGACAGTTATATCGCCTGCATCATACCCGCGCGCTGCTACCAGGTTTTAAAAGGCAACCCCCATCTGGATGAAATAATCATCTTTGACGAGAAGGACCGCCACAAGGGCCCGCTTGGGTTGTTAAATTTTGCCGCGCGCCTGAGGGACAAGAAATTTGACCTTGTTTTTCTTCTGCACAGGTCTTTTACCCGCGCTCTTATTGCTCGTATGGCCGGCATCCCGCAGCGTATCGGCTACAACGTCAAAAGGAGGGGTTTTCTTTTGACTAAAAAAATACTCCAGCCCCATCCGGATAGCCTGCATCGTATAGATTATTATCTTAATATCATTGAGCAGGCCGGCTTGAAGGTAGAAGACAGGTATGCGGATTTTTTTGTAGATGCTAAAGACGCGGAA
Source organism: Candidatus Omnitrophota bacterium (assembly GCA_030691585.1). GTDB lineage: Bacteria > Omnitrophota > Gorgyraeia > Gygaellales > Profunditerraquicolaceae > JAUYEC01. The sequence continues at coordinate 3,749 of JAUYEC010000148.1, read as the reverse complement.
TTTGTGGAAAAATTCCTGGAGAAAAATTCCGCCCGCAAGGGTGATTTCCTGGTTGTGCTTAATCCCGGAGGAAACTGGCCTCTAAAACGCTGGCCGCAAGAGTGTTGGGCGGCACTGGCAGACAGGCTGATCAAAGAATTGAATGCCATGGCCGTCATTGCCGGCAGTTATAATGACAAATCCCGCGTTGACTCTATTATCGGCTCAATGCGCGAAAAACCGATCATTGCCTGCGACCTGCTGAATTTAAAGCAGCTGGCTGCCCTGGCCCGGAAAGCGGATCTTTTTATTACCGCAGATACCGGGCCGCTGCATATCGCAAACGCCGTGGGGACAAAATTGATCATCGCACTCTTTGGCCCCACCTCGCCCGCGCTGACCGGCCCGGTCCCGGACAAAAATGTGATCATTATACAGAAAGATGTAGGCTGCAAGATACCCTGTTATATGACAAAGTGCCCTGATAACCGCTGTATGAAGGCGATTACCGTAGAAGATGTCATGGAGAAGGTAAGAGGAATAAAGGAAATTCGGTAACGGTTACGGCAACGAAGCCTGTATCGTATTTCGTCGTTCGTATTTCGCATATCGTAAAACTACGGAATACGGACTACGAAAGACGGACGACGGTATGCGGACGACGGACGACACATGATCAATAAAATTCTTTTCATAACCCTCAGCAACATTGGTGACGCGATCATGACCTTACCCGCCCTGGATCAGCTGGTAGCTGTTTATCCCCGGGCCCGGATCACGGTGATCACTGCCGCCCGGCCCAGGGAAATATTCGAGAACCACCCTGCGGTAAATAAGGTCATTGTCTATGACAAGCGCTCCAGGCCCAGAGACCAGATCAAGTTGTGCCTCGGCCTGCGCAAAGAAAACTTTGACATGGTGGTAGATTTACGCAATACTTTTCTGGGCGCGCTAATTTTTTCCCGACGTAAAATTCCGCTGTTCCTGCGCATCCCCAGGAACTTAAGGCATATGCGCGATATCCATCTTTATAAAACTCAAGCCGCTATTAGGTCGGATTCTTTTGTAGGGACAGGTTTGAAACCTGTCCCTACAGAGGGATATGCGAAAGATTTTGTAGGGACAGCATATTATGCTGTCCCTACAGGAAATTTGGCGCTTGCGGCATTAGGTATCCGGCCGCAGGATAAGGAATATATCGAGCGTAAATTAAAAGAGTCCGGCATAACAGGCAAAGATAAAATCGTTGTCATCGCGGCGGGCGCGCGGAGCCATATCAAAAGATGGCCCAAAGAAAGATTCGCGGAACTGATACCGCTGATCACGCGCGATACCGGCGCCAGGGTTGTCCTGGCCGGAGATAATCAGGATTTGTCCATAGCGGCTTTTATAGCCGGGAATGTCAAAGGCCCGGTTTTAAATCTTTCCGGCGCGACCACCATTATGCAGTTGGCCGTTTTATTAAAGAAAGCCTCACTTTTAGTCACCAATGACAGCGCGGTATTGCACCTTGCCGGATACCTCAACACGCCGACAGTGGCGATCTTTGGCCCGACGGACGAAACCAGGTATGGCCCGTGGTCGAGCACTTCCGGCGTGGTAAAAAAAGAAGTATTCTGCCGGCCCTGCGCTAAAGCCCAGTGCCGTTTCGGCACTTTGGATTGCATGAACTTGATAAAAGTGCAAGATGTCCTGCGCGCTGTAAAAAAGATTTTAAATACGGACGACGAACGACCCCTCGACTTGGTTCGACTCTGCTCACCACAGGTCGCTCGGGGTAAACGAACGACGAACGACGAACGACACATATAAACGTATTCTCATCTCCCGCACCGACCGCATCGGCGACGTTTTATTATCCACCCCGGTAATAAAATCCCTGCGCGATGCCTACCCTGATGCCTATATCGCGATGATGGTCAGCCCATATGCGGCCCTGGTGGTTGATGGCAATCCGGATCTCGATTCCGTGATCATTTATGACAAGGCCGGTAAGCATAAAAATTGGTATGCCTCGGCAAGATTCTCCCGCTACCTGAAAAAGAAAAAATTTGACCTGGCGATTATCCTGCATCCGACAAACCGCGTGCATCTTCTGACATTCTTTGCCCGGATCGCCAAGAGAGTCGGCTTCGACCGCAAGCTGGGCAGTTTATTGACCGACAGGCTCAAGCACGAAAAACAGTCGGGTGCCAAGCATGAAGCGGAATACAACCTTGATCTGCTTCGTTATCTGGGAATTAACTGCCGTCTAAGCCAACTGTATATGCCCATAAAGAAAGAGTCCGAAGATTGGGCGATCGAATTATTAAAAGTAAACGGTATTGGAGTAGGAGATAAATTACTGGGTATTCATCCGGCTGCCAGTTGTCCTTCAAAGATTTGGCCCGCGGAGAGGTTTGCCGAAGTAGCCGATAAATTGAGCCAAAAATACGGTTTTAAAACCGTGATCGTGGCAGGGCCAAAAGATATTGATAAGGCTAAAGTTATGCAGGAGCATATGCATACACGGGCCCTAAACCTGGCAGGCAAGGCTTCAGTCAGTCAATTGGCCAGCATCCTTAAGAGATGCGATCTTTTTATCTCCAATGATTCCGGGCCGGTGCATATTGCTACTGCCGTGGGAGCGCCGGTGATCTCTATTTTTGGCCGGGCGCAAAAGGGCCTTGGCCCTCTGCGCTGGGGGCCGTTGGGGCAGAAGGATAAATACCTGCATAAAGACGCCGGCTGCATAACTTGCCTGGCGCATAACTGTGTGCGGGGATTTGTCTGCATTAAATCCATCAGCGTCGACGACGTGATCGCCGCAGCCGATGAGGTGTTAAAATGTTAAACTACTTAAGCAGGAAAATCTCAGGTAAAGTATTATTTTTTCTGGCTATATGGATATTTTCTGTTGCGGCTCAAGCCAGCGCCGCAGGCACCGAGGCGGGGGCTGTGGAAAGCCAGGGTATAATGATGGTTATGCAGGGCCAAGTGGACGAGGGGTTGGAGTTGATGAAACGTTCGCTTAAGATGGAGCCGAATAATGCGGCCAGGCACATGAATTACGCCAGCATGCTCATGGCTAAAGGAAAATCCTTTTTTGACGCTGGCCAGCCTGCGGATGGAGAGAAAGTTTTAGTTGAAGCGCAAGAGCACCTTTTTTTGGCGATCAAGTTATTTAAGAATACTCCTCCTGACCGCCTCTCTAAAAGCCAGTGTTACGCGCTGCTCGGGGATATATATTTATACGGCTACGACCAGAAAGAAAAGGCGCTCGGGTATTACCGGCAGGCTTTAGCCGAGGACCCTGCTAATGCCGGAGTAAATGAAATCGTAAGAGAACTGAATGGTTAGTACAGGTGGAAATCGGTTGAAATGAGCCTGTTTTGTGATATACTTAACGTTTGAATGTAGGGGGCGAATAATATTCGCCCCCTACAAAGACATTTTGTTCGCCCCTACCAGGAATTGTAGGGACAGGTTTTAAACCTGTCCCTACAGAATAATATGATAGATATTAATAAGGTTAAGACATACTCGCTAAAGCAGAGGCCTAGCAAGGTTGTGGCAAGCGATTTCGCCGCTCCGCCCCGCCCCGGAGCGAGCTTTGCGGCATTCTATGATTCCCTGCCGGAGATCCTCAAGGCCGGGGACCTGCGCCGTATCGTCGCTGCCATAGTTAGTGCCCGTAAAAAGAAAAAAGCGGTGATCTTTATGGCCGGTGCCCACGTGATCAAGTGCGGGCTGAACCCGGTTTTGATCGAATTGATCAATAGAAAAGTGAT
>JAUYEC010000116.1 GCA_030691585.1 Candidatus Omnitrophota bacterium | reverse complement strand
TAAATACCGGACCATTTATATTACGCCATTTATCAACAAGATAGATATTACCCAGGAAGGTGATGCCGGCAACAAATATGTGATCTACCGCCCGCAGATAGAGACCGATGTCACCAGGCGTGTCGTCAATCGGTTCCTTTTTGACGGCAACCTTAAGCCGGTACAGGAAGAGACCGCGGATGTGATCCTAAAAGGCGATGTGGTGGAGTTTCGTAAGGACCCGGTGAGGTATGCTTCTAATGAAGAAGACGTGGAAGAGTATCGCGTCAACCTGATCGTCAATATCTCCCTCTGGAACAGAATAGATAATAAGCTTATCTGGGAAGAAAACAGGTTTACCGGTCAGACATCATATTTTGTCACCGGCAATCAGGCAATAACCGAAGCCCAGGCAGTCACCAATAGCCTTGACGACTTGGGCCGCCGCATTGTTGAACGCGCGGTAGAGTCATGGTAACCTTGCCGCGCCATCAGTAAACAGTAAATGATTTATTTATTCCTCGGCCAGGACAGCCTCTCTAAAGACGAACAGCTAAAACAAATAAAACAGGAATTTCTTGCCCCTGACCTGCGGCAATTCAACATGGATACGTTATACGGCAGGGAAACGGATCGCATGAGCCTGCAGGAGGCATTTTTACGCCTGCCCGCCGCGGGTGCCGCCTGCCGGATAATCTTAATTAAGGACGCGCAGGAGCTTGATGATGCATCAAGGGATTTTATCCTTGATTATACGGGCAAACCATCACCTCAGATAGTCTTGGTTCTGGATATAAGCCGCAGCGACAAGAAAGATGAATTTGTTAACCGTCTCTGCCGCTTGAGCAAGGTTTTTCGTTTTAAGGAAACCGAGGCGCCGGATACTTTTGCGCTCTGCCGCTTGATCAATTCCAGGCGGCCGGATCAGGCGTTAAAGGTCCTGAATCAACTTTTGAAAAATGGGGAAAGGCCGGAAAGGATCCTTGGCGGGTTAAGGTATGCCTGGGAAAAGGATGCTTTACCGGCGACCGAATCCAGGAACAGGTTGAAGTTTTTGATTAGATGCGATATGGAAATAAAAACGGGCCGTTTAAAGCCCGTTTTCGCTTTGGAAAAATTAGTGATCAGTTTAAGTACCGCGGCCAAGCCTTTTGGCTAAACGCGATTTTTTGCGGTTGGCTGTTCCGGAATGGATAACGTTCTTCTTTACCGCCTTGTCCAGCTGGGAAAACACGCTCTTTAGTATATCTTTGGCCTCCGCGGCGTTTTTTGCCGACAGTAAAGTCAGGAATTTCTTAACCGACTTTTTCAACTGTTGTTTTATCTTTAAGTTGCGCGAGTGCTTTTTTACATCGGCGCGTCTTGTCTTGATCGAAGTCTTGCGTCTTGGCATAGCATGCTCCTTTTAATGAGTCGCGCTTTTTTTCTTGCAAAAGCAAGAGGCGGGACGAATTAAGTTAACCGATAATTTATAACATAATTGTAAACTTATGTCAACAGACAAATCCGCACAGCCAACTTCACACCGCAGTGTCGCAAGGTCCGCTGGGGTCATCAGCGTGGCGACCTTATGTTCGCGCATCCTCGGTTTTGCCCGCGACATCGTCATTGCCCGGCTTTTTGGCACCTACGTTTATGCCCAGGCTTTTGTAGTCGCTTTCCGTATACCCAATTTATTCCGTGATTTTGTCGGTGAAGGCGCATCAAATGCGGCAATGGTGCCGGTCTTCAGCGAATACCGCCTCAAGCACACCAAGGAAGAATTTTGGGAACTGGCCAACGTTGTGCTCAATCTTCTGCTGGTCGTGCTCTCAACCATTACTATATTGGGTATTATTTTCTCTCCGGTGCTGGTGCGCTTGATGGCTCCGGGTTTTATATCTTCCCCGGAAAAGCTGGAGATCACCATCCGGCTCAACCGTATTATTTTCCCTTTTGTGCTTTTGGCCTGCCTTTGCGCTTATTCCATGGGAATACTCAATTCCCTCAAGCATTTTGCCGTCCCTGCCTTTGCGCCCTGCCTGCTGAATATTGCCATCATTGTCTGCGCCGGCCTTTTTGGCGAAGGGATTACGGGATTGGCTAGCGGTGTTCTTATCGGCGGGGTTCTGCAGCTGGCCATTCAAATCCCGGTTTTGTACAAAAAAGGTTTCCGGCTGAATTTATTCCGTAGGTTTAAGCATCCGGCGGCAACGACAATTTTCCGGTTGATGATCCCCAGGGCGGCAAGTTCCTGTATCTACCAGTTGAATAATTTCGTGGATACGATATTCGGGTCGTTGAGCTGGATCGTAGGCGAGGGCGGTGTGGCGGTGCTTTATTTTTCCTATCGCTTGATACTTTTTCCGCTGGGGGTCTTTAGTACCGCGCTATCCCAGGCGATCCTGCCGGCGTTTTCGGAGCACGCCTTAGACGCTAACCACGATAGATTAAAACACGGCTTATCCTGGGGCCTGCGCGCAACTTTTTTTGTGATCCTGCCTGCATCCGCGGGTTTCATCGTGCTGGCAAGGCCGATCATCGCCACACTCTTTGGCGGGGGCAAGTTTGACGCGGCATCCGTGCAATCTACTGCCGGGGCTTTATTATTCTATAGTTTCGGGCTGTTCGCTTACGCCGGGACAAAGATCCTGCAGTCGTGTTTTTTCGACCTCAAAGACACGCGCACCCCGGCAAAGGCCGCAGCGCTGTCC
>JAUYEC010000104.1 GCA_030691585.1 Candidatus Omnitrophota bacterium | reverse complement strand
TGGGCCTCTATTGCCGTGTTGATCTCTTCTTCCGGCGCCAGCACCATGTCTATGTTGCAACCGGTGAGCATCTTTAAATCATCCAAGGCAAAAATGTTCAAAGGATCGGACATCGCAACGGTAAGCGTAGTACCTATCCGCGAAATCGGAATAAGATTATAGAGCCTGGCCATACGCTCAGGGACAAGGACTGTAATAGCAGGATCAAAATTATACCTGCCTAAATGCAGGCTGGGGATATAAAGCTGTTTAGATAACAGAACAAACAACGCCTCTTTTGAAATAAGGCCTTCATCCAAGAGCACTTTTCTTAAAGGGACATTCCTGGCCCTCTGCAATTCCAGCGCCCTCTCCAATTGCTCCTTGGTCAGCTGCTTGGCCCTAACCAGGATCTCTATGATATTCTCTTTCAGCGATTGCATAAGATGCCTCACACAGAATAGCCAGATCAGACACGTTAAGTCAAAAGTAAAAATTCAAAAGGCAAAAGTACAAGTAAAAAGTTAAAAGAATTTTAAAACAATATATTTTAAAGGTTTTACTTTGGACTTTTGCATTGTACTTTTTCCTTTTTACTTTTGCCTTTTTACTTAACCCTAGTTTCTTCTACTCTGGTTACCGGTTCCTTGTTTTTCCTATTCGTCTGGTGCCGTGACCCGCAGCACTTCTTCCAGCGTGGTCAATCCGTTTAAAGCCGCCTCAAAACCGTTTTCCCTCAAGGTCTGCATGCCCTCAATCCGCGCCTGCTTTTTTATCACATGCTCCTGCGAGCGCCCAATAATCAATTCGCGGATCTTGGTGCTTACGAGCAAAATCTCGGAAATAACCGTTCTTCCGCTATAACCTGTTTTAAAACAGGCCTGGCAGCCCTTGCCGCGGAAAAATTCCGGCGACTTGATCTTGCTGAGATCAAGCTTCAAGCTATCGGCGATCTCTTTCTTGATAACATAACTCTCCTTGCAGCGCGGGCATACCGAACGTACCAGCCGCTGCGCTATAACACAAACCAAAGCGGAATTGATCAGATACGGCTCAACGCCCATATTCACCAGGCGCACCAGAGACCCGCAGGCTGTGGTAGTATGTAAGGTAGAAAGCACGAGATGCCCGGTAAGGGCACTTTTAATGGCAATGTCGACGGTATCATAATCCCTGATCTCGCCGATCATGATCACATTGGGATCCTGCCTTAATATGGAGCGCAAAGAAGAGGCGAATGTCAGGCCGATATCCGGCCGGACAGTCACCTGGTTTATGCCCTCTAATTGGTATTCCACGGGATCCTCCACGGTCACAATATTCTTTGTCGGAGAATCCACGAACTTCAGGACCGAATAGAGCGTTGTGGTCTTGCCGGAGCCTGTCGGGCCGCAGGCCAGGATCATTCCATGAGGCAGAAGCGACACTTTTTTTATTTTTGCGATATCGGCCCGGTTAAATCCCAATTTTTCAATGTCGAGCATCACGCCCATCTTGTCCAGGATACGCACCGCCACCTTCTCTCCGAAACTGGAGGGCAATATTGAGACGCGGAAATCAATCTCCCGCTCCGCGATCCTGGCCTTAAAACGGCCGTCCTGCGGGAGCCGGTGTTCGGAAATATTGAGCTCACAGATGACCTTTACGCGCGAGACTATAGAAACATACATATCTCTGGGCGGGGCCCTTTGTTCCCGCAATATGCCGTCTATGCGGTAACGCACCCTGACACTCTTTTCAAAAGGCTCGATCAATATGTCGGATGCTAATTTATGCACCGCGTCTTCAAGCATAAGGTTAGTGATCTGTATCACCGGCGCCTGGCGGCTCGAGCGGTCAAGCTCTTTATCGCTGGGTGTTACCTGCGCTTCTTCCTTGATCAGCTCAATCGAAGACGCGCTCATTTCTTTGACCAGGTCGTCAATGATGCCCTTAGTGGCATCGGGATAACCCAGCTCAATAGCTTGGAGTATATCCTGGCCGGAAGAGATTATAGGGTTGATTTTGTAACCGGTGAGCGTTTCTATGTGGTCTATGGCGAAAATGTTAAGGGGGTCGGCCATGGCCAGGGTGATGGTATCGCCTATTTTTGAAATGGGGATCACCTGGTAATGCCGGGCGGTCTCGATGGGAACGGTCTTTATGATCTCTGGGTCTATTTTGAAGCGCTTGAGGTCGACGAGCGGCAGGCCCAGCTCGCTGCCGATGGTGGAGATCAATTCGTTTTCTTTTATGAACTTGAGGGTTACGATTATGTCGCTGAGGCGCCCGCCTTTTTCTTTCTGCAGGCACAGCGCTTCATCAAGCTGGGCCTGGCTGATCAGCTTATTGTGGATCAATATCTCGGTCAGGCGTTCACGTAACGATAGCATATATTCATCGGTTAGGTCATTCGGTTAAGGTAACGATGCCCGTTTCGTAGTTCGTCGTCCGTCTTTCGTCGTCCGTACCGCGTAGTTTAACGATATACGAAATACGAACGACGGAAGACGAATACCGATACGGGCTTCGTAACCGTAACCTTTACCGAAAGACAGGAGCATCCGGATTTATTCTTTGCCTTTATAATATTTCTCTATCGCCTTCTTTATATCCGTGGATGTGGAAACAAAGACCTGCACGCTGCAACCCGAGATCAACTCCACGTCTTCAGAGGCCTGCACGTTAAGCGGGTTTGACATGGCTACGGTAAGATTGTTGCCTATCTTGTCGATGGGCATCAACATGTATTGCCTGGCCACGCGAGCGGGGACGATATTGGCCACCTCAGGATCGATATCATAGCTTGAAAGCGGCAGGTAGGGAAAACCGTATTGGCCGGTTAAGGCCTGGGCAATATCCTCTTCTTTGGCAAACCCCAGGCTCACCAGTATTTCGCCGATAAGGCCGCCGCTTTGTTTCTGGGTGACCAAAGCCTTATCCAACTGCTCCTCGGTAATAATACCCCGCTCCATGAGCAGTTCGCCTAACTGTTTATTGATAACCCTTCTCGTGGGCATAGCTGCCTTTAAAAAGCCGACACCCGGTTCTTGCCGTTGGCTTTGGCAAGCTTAAGCAATTCCTCAGCCTTAGCGATCAGCTCCTTGGCTTCCACGCCGTCAAGCGGGTTCTCGCTGATGCCGGCTGAGACCGTAACTTTTTTACGGGGATCGGTTTCCTCATTAGAACTGTATTCTATTTTTTTTCTGATTGATTCTGCCATATCCAGCGCTTGGCGCTTGTTCTTCTCGGGCAGCAGCAACGCGAATTCATCGTCGCCTACCCTGGCGACACGGTCGATCTCGGTCACCGAATTCTTCATTAAAGAGGCGATCTTCTTTAATTCGCTCTCTGCCTGCAGTAAACCGAAGTCCTCTTGGTATGACTTAAAATTATCAACATCAAAAAGGACAAAAGAACACGGCCGCTGATATATGATGGCGCGCTTGATCTCCTCCTGCAGCCGGCTGCGGATAAAAATGTCATTATACAGGCCGGTCAGCGCGTCCTTGATCTCGAGCTTTTCCACGCGGCGCAAAAGCGTATCGTTTTCGATGGCGATGGCTATTTGCTTAGCGAAAATATCCAGCAGCTCCATCTCTTCTTTTTTGTATTTAAACTGCGGTTGAGAGTTACCGACGCCAAGTACCGCGACGATCTTGCCCTTGAGATAAACCGGCAGGGCCAGGCTGTTTTTCAAGCGGAATTTTTCAAAAAAGGTCCGTTCCGTTTCTTTTTCTAAAGTGTTTTCGCTGTCTATGGTCACCGGCTTATTCAGGTTGAAGGCCCTGCTTAATGCTTCCTTGGGGCTGATGACGATCTTCATTAAGTCCGCGGAATCCGAGCCGTCTGCCTCTTTCATATAGAAACTGCCCCGTTCTTCTTCCCGGAACAAGAGATATGCCGACTCGGAATTGGCGAGAAGCCGTGATTTTTCAACGATCAATTTCAGGGAATCTTCTAATTTCGTGTTCTGGGAGATGACCGAGCTTATCTGCAAGAGGCTGGAAAGTACCATCACGCGTTTCTGGATCTCGATGTTTATCTGGGTGGTCTTTTCTCCGTAGCCCTTTAATTCATCCATGTTGCTGCGGATCTGCTGGGTCAAGAGGTTCAGGGATTCCCCTAGGTCTCCTACTTCATCCACCGTGCCTTCTATCTCTAATTTACGGCTGTAATCGCCGGCGGCGATGAGCCTGGCTTCGCTGGTCACAGAGAGCACCCGGTCAAACACTTCCTTGATCACAAAAAAACCAAAAAAAGCTATGATGACACTAATCAATAGAGATAAGGCGATGTCAATACTCAGCCCGAAACGCGGTAAAATGTAGTTGGAAACGAGGTAGCCGCAGACCAACAGCGGCAGTATGGACATGAGATAGAATGAGATCTTCAGTTTATACTTGAGGCCGTGTGAAGCTAAAGAAAGATTGTTTGTATTCTTGGCCATCTCTGCCCTCCGGATTGATTTTAACACGCTACCAGACCCGATTAATTATATATCTTATCCTCTTTAATGGCAATAAGTTTATAAAAACGGGCCTGCTTACTGTAGGGGCGGGTTTTAAACCCGCCCCTACATTATTTTTTTACATCCTGCGCCAGATTAAATTCTTCTTCCAACGCCTTACGGCTCACGCCTGTATCAATATGATCCCACGGCAGGATCTCCTCCGGAGGCCGGGGACGTAAATAAAAATCCGGGTCGATCTTCTCTTCATTAAAAGCATCCTGCCATTTTTGAAAGGAAAAATAATTCCCCCAGGCGTCAAACCGGGCACCTTTTAAATAGACGTTTAATATGACGCTGCTTAGCCTTCTGTCCCCCCGCGAAAGAATGCCTTCCACAAAACTCATATAGGGATCGTGAAAACTGGCCTTGATCCGCCGGTTCTTTATCCTGGCCTTAAGATGGGCCTGCCTCTCTTTTATCTCTTCTATGCCTTGCATCCTGCAGAAGACAAGCGGGGTGTGCGGCTTGGGGATAAAAGCGTTGACGCTTAAATTGACCTGCGCTGGCGAGTTATTTAATTTACGCCGCAGTTGGGATACCCGCGTGGAAAATTCGATAATACCGTCTAGATCCGCAAGCTCCTCAAAAGGGAGCCCAAGCATAAAATAAAGTTTCACGTGCTGATAACCGGACTGATACGCCTGGGTAAGCGCCTGAAAAAATTCCTCTTCGTTGAAATCCTTGGCCAGGATCCGGCGCAGCTTTTCCGTGCCTGCCTCAGGAGCAAAAGTCAACCCGGTTTTTTTGATCGTGGCAATAAGCTCGGCCAGCTCTCCTGTCAGGGCCCTGGCTTTTATTGAAGGCAGGGAAATAGATACCGCCTTTTCTTTGAACTTGGCCAATAAACGCTGCAGCAAAGAATGTATGCCGGGATAATCGCTGACCGACAATCCGCAAAGGGATATTTCGTCGTAGCCGGTAGATGAATATGCTTTATCGGCAAGCCCGAGCACATTCTCTACGCTTCTTATCCGGTAAGGAAAATACTGGGACCTCGCCTGGCAAAAACGGCAGCGGTTAGGGCAGCCGCGCATGATCTCAATACTGATACGGTCATGAATGATCTGTATAAACGGCACCAGCCATTCGGTAGGGAAAAAGGAGGTGTCGAGGCTTGCTACTACGCGCTTCTTAACCACGGCGTTTACTGCTTGTGACTTAGGAGCAAAGCGTTCTATTTTGCCTTTATCATCATAGGTTACCTCGTATAAGGACGGCGCGTAAACGCCTTCAATACGCGTTAATTCGATCAAGAGATCCGTCTTGCTGATCTTGCCTGAAATATATTCCTGCTTCATCCTGCGCCAGGCATAAATTAACTCAAGGATCGCATCCTCAGCCTCGCCGATAAAAAACAAATCGAAGAATTCGTGCATCGGCTCGGGGTTCAACGCGCACGGGCCCCCGCCGATAATAAGGGGGTGGCGGCTGTCGCGCTCGGCAGCCTTAAGCGGCAAGCCGCCTAAGTCCAGCATGGCCAGGACATTGGTGTAATTAAGCTCCGAGCCTAATGAAAATCCGGCCAGGTCGAATTCCCTTAGCGGCTTGCCTGATTCCAAAGAAAAAATCTCCATGGATCCGGCGCGCAACACCTTCTCCAGGTCTTCGGCGCAGGAAAAAAACCTTTCAGCGCATACACCGGGGGCATTATTCAGGATGCCATAGAGGATCCTTAGCCCAAGGTTGCTCATCCCAACCTCATAGAGATCGGGAAAACATAAAGCGAATTTTGTCTCTGCCTTGGAAAAATCGTTCCCGGAGACATTCCACTCCCCGCCTATGTAGCGTCCGGGCTTGTTTACCTGCAATAAGAAATCTTCAATCATATGTTAAATCCGATCAAAATTCAAGCTGCAACATGTTCCGTTGGACGTCCGTTCGCTTCGCTCACTTGGACGTGGGACGTTGGACGTTTTTCGGTTTTGTTTTTGAATTTACATCCTACGTCCTACATCCTACGTCCTACGGAAAATTGTTGCTATTGAATTTTAAACCGCTCTTCTCCTGTCAATACTCACCAATATGCCCAACGAAATAAACGTCACCACCATTGACGACCCGCCATAGCTCATCAACGGCAAAGGCAGCCCGACAACAGGTGCCAGGCCCATGTTCATGGCGATATTGATGAACACCTGGATGCCCAGCATCACTGAGATGCCGAAAGCCAATGATTTTCCGAAATAATCGTTGGTGTTAGCCGCTATGATAAAACCCTGGCGGATCAACTGGTAATATAGAAACAACAGCACCAGGCCCCCGGCAAATCCCCACTGTTCGATAAAAGTGGCAAAGATGAAATCAGTATGCGATTCAGGCAAAAAATGCAGCTGGCTCTGCGTGCCGGCCAGCCAGCCCTTGCCAAGGATGCCGCCTGAACCAATGGCTATCTTAGACTGGATCACGGTGTAACCGGCGCCCAGGGGGTCTATGTTGGGGTTTAAAAAAACCATCAGCCTTTCCTTCTGGTAATCGCGCAAAATATGCCACAGGAAGGGAACAGGCAAGGCTGCCACAATCAAAAACGAGAAAATATACTTCAGTTTTACGTTGGTTAAAAAAAGCATGGCGATGAAAAATAAAAATATCATCATGCCGCTGCCCAGGTCCGGCTGTTCAATGATAAAAAGCGCCGGGATCGCCACAAATATAAAAGGCAAAATGACACGGCCAGCCAACCCCGAGCCGGCCGGCAGCCAAGCGGTATTGGCGGCCTCTTTTTTACTGAAATACCTGGAGAGAAATATTACCACTATCAACTTGGCGAATTCAGAGGGCTGAAAATTAAACCAGGCGAACCTCAACCAACGCTGGGCGCCCAGCCGCGTTGCGCCGATGATCGCGACCAGAAGCAGGAAAAATACCGCGGCCGCGTATAAAAAATATGTCCAGTCCCATAAATCCCGGTAGTTTGAAAATGACAGCATAAAGAACAAAGCCAGGCCCGCCATGGCCCAGATGATCTGGCGCTGGTAGACGCTTTGCCAAAAAAGCCCCTCTTTCTGGTAGGTGCTGCTGTAAATGGAAAAGATGCCCATCAGCACGATCAGGACAGCGTAGGTCAATAATAATATATGGTTTCTTTTCATAATCATAACAATGCTTTTGTAGGGACAGGTTTGAAACCTGTCCCTACATTATGCTGCACCTTCGGCGCACATCGCGGCGATGATCTGTTTTGTTACAGCCACAGCCGCGGCACCCGATCCTCCCCTTTCCAGGAACACGCAGATAACGTATTTGGGTTCATCAAAAGGAAAAAAACCGCAAAACCAGCCGTGCGATCGTCCGGGCGGCGCCTGGGCAGTGCCGGTCTTTCCGGCTACGGCAACCGGCAGTTCAGATAATGAATTAGCCGTCCCCTTAGGCGTACTGACTGCATCTCTCAAGCCCTCCCTGACCTGGTTTAGCGTGCTTTCCTTAAGGCCCAAGGAAATAATTTTTTTTTGATAGGCGAAAATTTCGCCTCCGTCTATCGCTTGAGCCACATACGGCTTTACCAGATATCCGCGGTTTGCAAATACCGCCATCATCCGCGTTACCTGAAGCGGCGTAGTCAGGCAATCGCCCTGGCCGATACTCATATTGGCGGTATCGCCGTTAAACCAGTTTTTAAATTTATTCACCTTGCGCCAGCGCGGCGACGGTATAAAACCGGATATTTCATAGGGCAGGTCGATCTCATCGGGCCTGGAGAACCCGAACTTAACTGCCCAATCATGCATGTTTTGGCCCCCAAGCAAAAGCCCGGACTTATAGAAAAAAATATTGCACGAATGCGCCAGCGCCTGCGTCAGATTCTGGGGGCCGTGCACTCCGGAACATTCAAATTTCTGCTTACCGATAAATACCACCCCCTGACAAACATACTCGGTGGACAGGTCGATCTTGCCGGTTTCAAGCGCCGCGGCCGCCACTACCGCCTTGAACACCGAGCCCGGTGGATAGGCAAAACTAATGGCGCGATTAACAAGTAATGCGTCGGGATTGTTAACCAGGCCGGCGACAGTCGAGTCCGCGTTGCCGTTAAATAATCCCGGCTCAAATTTGGGGAAACTGGCCATGGCGAGGATCTCTCCCGTAGACGGATCCATTACCACCACTGCCCCTTTTTTATCCGCAAGATTAGCTTCAACGATCTTCTGGACCTTCAGGTCCAGGGTCAACTGTACGTCTTTGCCGTTTGTAGGAGGTTTAAAACCAAGGACGCGCACAAATCTGCCTTTATGATCCACCTCAAAAGACAATCCCCCCTCATCCTGGCGCAGGTAATAATCATACTTTTCTTCTATGCCGCCGAAACCGACTACGTCCTTAGTCTTATAACCATAATCTTCCAGTTTGGTCAGCCGCCAACGATCGATCTGGCTAAGGTAACCTGTCAAGTGACAAGCAAGGCTGCCATAAGGATAGGATCTCACCGGGCGGGATTGGACGATGATACTGGGAATATCATTCTTGAGCTCTTCGAGCGCTATCGCCTGTTCCCTCGTTATGCCGGAGGCAATAAGCACAGGCAGCGAAGGGCCGATGAAATTATTCCTGTATGCCTTATTGAGTTTTGCCTGGTCCTTTTTAAGGACATTGGCAACGGCAGTTAAAGCCTGATTACGCGAGCCTTGCCCCTGCGGCATGACCATCACGTCGTAGGAAAGCGAATTACCGGCAAGGAGATTTCCCGCGCGGTCATAAATCGCTCCGCGCGCGCCCCATTGTGACAGGAGCCGCACACAGTTCTTATCGCTTTGGGCCCTTAATTCCCGGCCCTGGAGGACATTAAAATTAAAAAGCCAAAGGCCCAAAAATAAGAACATCGCGGCAATGATATAATTGACTATCCTTATCCTGATCATTTTAGTAAAAAAATAAGCGGCCTATGGCTGCGGCGTATTTTTATGGAAAATTGATCTTTTTTTCTTCGCCCATCCCCGAATAGAAATAAAATAACGGCTGAATTGTCCGCTCTTTCTTGCATCATCGATCCTGAAGAATAAAAACAGCGTTACTGTCGTATATAGAGAAGAAAGCAATAGTATGCGCGTGAATACCCCCAAGGGCACAAATCTGCCCGAATACGACAGCGCAAGGCCGCAAAACATGTTCTGCAAAAACGCTATGATAAAACCCAGCGCCAGGCGCAGATAATCATGCTCAACGTTGATTTTCCTGTTGAGATTGAGGATAGCTATGCTCCAGAGAGGAAACAGCAGTGTGTTAATACCGAAACCTGACGCGCTGAAAATATCTTTTAATATGCCGGCGAACAGGCTCAGGCCCACGGCCCATCCGGCAGGGCTTCTCAAGCTGACCAAGATCACCAGCGCCAGCAGCAGGTCGGGCTTGACGCCGAAAACGCTAAAATAATTCAACAAAGTCAGCTGCAATATTCCGGAGATAACAATATAAAGCGCGTAGGCCAGATTTTTCATGGGATGACGACAAGGACTTCTTCAACGCAGGAAAGACAGACAGCGGGCTTGATAAGCGCGTAACGGCCAAGGCCGGAGAATTCCTGGCCTATCTCCACGACCGTGCCTATGACTTGGCCCTTTGGGTATGCCCGGTTCAAGCCGGAAGTCAGGACCACGTCCTGTAATTTGATGTCCGCTTCTTCAGGCAGGTACCTCATAATCAGGTCATTTCCCAGCGTACCGCTGATCAAACCTTCCTGACGGCTGCGCTGGACTATAGCGGAGACGTTTAAATTAGGATCGTTAATAAGTATCGCCTTGGCGGCAATAGCTGAAACCTCGGTGATCCTGCCTGCAAGGCCCAAAGGTGTGATGACCGGCATACCGCGTTTAATGCCGCTGCGGTTTCCTTTATCAAGGATCATACAACTGCCCCAGCTGTCCGGACAGCGCCCTACTACCCGCGCGGCAACGGTTTTATAAGGCTGCTGATCCTTAAAAGAAAGCAAACCCTGTAAGCGCGCGTTTTCCAGCGCCGTCTCGCCAAGAGCGTTTAATCTCTGGGTCAGCGTGTCTATTTCGTTAATCTGTGCCTGGTAGCGGATAAAATTACGGTGATAGAAAATAATACCTTTTATCTCGCTTCCAATGAACCCGGGCAAAAGCAGCGGATATTTCAAGACGTTGAGGTAGTTATGTCTTACGGAGGGGATCAAGCCGGAAAGAAAAAGGAGCAGACAGCAGAAAGAAACAATCCGGATCAGATTTTTGTTTTTGAACTTAAACACATTTCATTAATGCTCTTAGGTGTGCATATCCGATTTTACGGAAACCGTGACTTTTCTCAAATAATGTATTTCATTCAAGACCTTGCCGGTGCCCTCGGCCACGGCAGTCAGCGGATCCTCGGCAATATGCACCGGCAGGCCGGTTTCTTCCGAGATCAGCTTATCCAGCCCGCGCAAAAGCGAGCCTCCTCCTGCCATAACAATACCGTGATCGATCAGATCAGCCGCCAATTCAGGAGGTGTTCTCTCCAGAGAGATCTTGGTGACCTCAACGATCGCCCGCAGCGGTTCCTGCAGAGATTCGCGGATCTCTTCGGAGGTAACGGTCACGGTCTTGGGAAGCCCTGCCACCAGGTCCCTGCCTTTAACTTCCATACTCATCTCTTCTTCCAACGGATAGGCCGAACCGATCTTGATCTTTATTTCTTCGGCGGTGCGCTCGCCGACCATTAAGTTATAAGTCTTCTTCAAATATTCTATGATCGCCTCATCCATCTCGTCGCCGCCGATACGGATGGATTTGGAAAAAACCGTTCCGGACAGGGATATCACCGCTAATTCCGTTGTACCACCACCGATGTCTATGATCATATTGCCGACGGGTTCCTGTATCGGCAGGCCCACGCCGATGGCCGCGGCAATTGGCTCCTCAACCAGGAATACTTCCCGGGCACCCGCGCGCTCAGCGGAATCTTTTACCGCGCGCTTCTCTACCTCGGTGATCCCCGAAGGTATGGCAATGACGATCCTGGGCCTGACTAAGACGCGGCGGTGGTGCACTTTCTTGATAAAATACCTTAACATCGCCTCTGTGATCTCAAAATCGGCAATCACGCCGTCTTTCATCGGGCGTATCGCTATTATATTTCCGGGGGTGCGGCCAAGCATGCGCTTGGCTTCTTCGCCCACGGCCAAAACCTTGGATGTGCCGCGCTCAATGGCCACAACCGAAGGCTCGCAGAGCACAACGCCTTCGCCCTTGACGTATACTAAAGTGGAAGCCGTGCCTAAATCAATTCCCATGTCGTTGGAAAACAGGCCGAGGATATAATTTATGCCTTTTTTGAAAATAGCCCCAAGCTTCCCCATATAACCCACCTCACGATTTTGCAGGGACAGGTTTAAAACCTGTCCCTACAATATAAATAGCAGTGAACCAGATTTTAGCAAAGATTAAACTATGTGTCAAATCTTTTTCGTCGTTCGTCTTTCGTATTCCGTCTTTCGTATTCCGTTAAATATATATACGAACGACGGAAGACGGTATACGGACGACTAACAATTGGTAATTAACGACTTATATGCCTTAATAAACCCCGGAAACGACTTATTGATGCAGGAAACATCGTCAATAACGCTTGCGCTGCGGGCTACTGCCGCGGCCACACATATACTCATCGCCGTGCGGTGATCACCGAAGCTTTTTAACTTGGCGCCGGCTAAAACCTCGACACCGTCTATAATAATATCAACGCCCGCGGCATGCGCGCGCACATTGATAACAGCGCCCATTTTCCTGAGATTATACGACATTGACTTTATACGGTCCGTCTCCTTAAAACGCAATTCCTGCGCGCCCTTGATCACCGTCCTGCCGTCTGCTACGGCGGCAGCGACCATTAAAATAGGAAGCTCATCAATAAGAGAGGGAATCTCTTCTTTATTGATAGTCGTGCCCTTCAATCCGCTGCCCCTGACAAAAATATCTCCGGCAGGCTCGGCAAAAGGCGAATCCTGCTTTTAAAGATATCTACATGATGCTTATTGCTCTTATTTAAAACGCCGCTAATTTTTATTACCAAAATACTTGTTGGCGGCTTGTTCTTCGCCAATAGTAACTGAATCAACCAGGAAATCAACTGCCTGAGGCGTCCCCTGAAGATTACTGAAATTCCTTAACATATCCACAAATCTTCTCTTAAGGTTGATCACAGAATACTGCAGGTCATTGGCTTTTTGCCTCATCTGTCCGGCCTTTTCTTCTTCTCCCTGTTTCTTATAAAGGTCGATCAAGCGAAAACACGCCGCGCCTTCCAGGGTCAATCCCATAGTTTCCGCCATAAAAGATTGGGGCCTGGCCAGCGCCAGCTGCTTCGCCGCTATTAACGCGTCTTCATTATATTCAACTGCATTACTTCTCCAGCGCCCAAAAAGGTCCTTCTCCATCTTATCTTCCCTGATGTAGTTAAACAAAGATATATTTATTTCAAAAATGTATAAAGAGCCGATACACTTAGCCAGCATCGCCGCTGTTTCGGCGGCCGCGATATCCCCGTAGCCCGAACTTATCAGGAATTCATGCATGGCCGCGTAGTTCTTCGAGATATTAAGCGAGATCGTCTTATCTAGGGCCTCTTTTATATTTTTGCGCGCTTCTTCGTAATTCTTCTTATATTCAAAGGCAACCGCCTTCAGATATAAAGGGAGCGCGTTATCGCTGTCCTGTACAGCAGCCATATCCAGCTCCGAGATTAATTCCTTGAAATCAACCGCATTGGCGCGCATCAGGTCAAAAACGGCGGAATCCAGATACGCCTCCTTTAGCGATCCGGCAATTGCCTTACGGAAACCCGCCGCGCCGCTCTCCACAAGCAGGGAAGCGTTAGCCTTCAGTAATTCCGTGGCCGGCGGCTTGATGAATTGTTCCTCGCCGCCGATTTCCTGCATTTTGGCGGCGGAGATCAGGGCGGAACATATAGATGCCGCGGCGTAATATTTTTTAGGTTCACCGCTTTCTTTTTTTATGTAATCAAAAACCTTGCCCAGAAACGCATCGTCTATTTCAATGGATTTATAATTTCCGGGCGCCTCAACCTTGGCCCCCGCATTAACACCAACGGCCTCGGGCTCTTTTCCGTCTATGGCCTGGATCTCGGAAAAATAATATGTCATCGGCACATTGTAAAAATCGATCTTTATATACTTATCGGTCCTTTCGATGGCTTTTCCCTCAACCGTCTTGCCGGATTTAAGCCGGATGACTTCTGAAAATACAGGCCGCGGGCTTACAAACGCCAGGACCAATAGACAAAAGATTATCGTTCTATTGTTGTTTTTCGTTTGTCTCAAGTGTTTTTGAGGGATTGGTTGTCGCCGCAAGGCTGTGCTTTTTTATCATGCGGGCGGTGTCTTCTGAAACAGCCGCTTTTATTGGGCTATTCTCCAGGCCTTGCGTGTTGATATAGCCCGTTCCCAGGGCGCGGCGGCGTTTCTCCTGCATTCTTCTTGCGGCAGACTCGTCCGCCTGCTGGCGGGAAACGAAGTCCCGGGACATACCTTCCATCTGGTTGCGGAAACCTCTCCGGGCACAACTGTCTATCCCGATAAACGCCAGGACGATCAACGCCACGGCCAAGCCGTATATGATCACCGATTCACCTTTTTCTTCGTATAAATTTTGCCGAAGGGCGCTCCGGATCATAAGTCGCCTGCCTTTTTCCTATTTCGTCTCAACTACCGACCTATAAGCCTTGATAAACCCTGGAAACGATTTATCAATGCAGGTTACATCGTCAATAACGCTTGCGCCGCGCGCGGCTGCGGCAGCCACGCATATACTCATCGCCGTGCGGTGATCGCCGAAACTTTTTAACTTGCCGCCAGTTAAAGCCTGAACACCATCTATAATAATATCAACGCCCGCGGCATGCGCGCGCACATTGATAACAGCGCCCATTACTTTAAGATTATAAGACATTGAGTTTATACGGTCTGTCTCCTTAACTCGCAGTTCTTGCGCGCCCTTGATCAGGGTCTTGCCACTTGCCGTTGCGGCCGCGGCCATCAAAATAGGAAGCTCGTCAATAAGAGACGGGATCTCATCTTTAGTAATAGTCGTGCCTTTTAATCTGGCACCCCTGACAAAAATATCTCCGGCAGGCTCGGCAGAAGGCGAATCCTGCTTAAGGCGTTGCACGGTGATATCCGCTCCCATCCTCCTCAAAACCTTGATTGCTCCGGCGCGCAAAGGGTTCAGGCTTACATTAGCCAACTCCAAGAGTGACCCGGGAATGAGTGTCGCAAGCACCAGAAAAAAAGCGGCCGAGGAAATATCGGCGGGAACATTGATCACTTGCGGTGAAACAAGATCCTTGCCCGGAGTAAGGATGATCTTACCGGCTTTTGATTTTATGCCGGCACCGAATAATTTCATCATCCGCTCGGTATGGTCGCG
Source organism: Candidatus Omnitrophota bacterium (assembly GCA_030691585.1). Classification (GTDB taxonomy): domain Bacteria; phylum Omnitrophota; class Gorgyraeia; order Gygaellales; family Profunditerraquicolaceae; genus JAUYEC01. The sequence continues at coordinate 214 of JAUYEC010000104.1, read as the reverse complement.
CGAGGCAACCGGCTCACTTATAATACTCCGGCCGCGCGCGTAAAGCCCGGCTAAAAGTATGGCTGACTTTACCTGCGCTGAAGCAACCGGCATTCTATAGGTAATGCCGCGCAACACGCTGCCTGTGATCACCAGCGGCGGATATTCCTCTGCCTCTGTCTTGTAACCCTCCTGCCCCGAGCGAAGTCGAGGGGTGACCCTTGACCTAATATCT
>JAUYEC010000063.1 GCA_030691585.1 Candidatus Omnitrophota bacterium | reverse complement strand
GTCTTGAGCCTATCCCCAAGAGCTTTATGCCCCAACATTGTTACAGCCGAAGAATCCACTCCGCCGGAAAGCGCGTTGATGGCAACTCCGCTGCCGACTGCCTTTGAGATCTCTTCTGCCTTTTGAGCGATAAAATCATTTGTGCTAAGCTGGCTTGCGGTTATTTCCTTTACCTCTGGCATCTTTGCCTCCATGTTTTTACACGCTTACTTTGCGTGCGTTATTCTTTTCTAATAAGCGATGATAATCCTGTAGGGCAAAAGGCTGGCTCTGGTTCTTTTTCACCGCTTCTATGCCGTCGATGGTTGCGCGGGCCGCGGCCATAGTGGTGACATAAGGTATCTTATATTGGATCGCCAACATCCGAATATAGCTGTCGTCATGGGCGCTTTCCCTGCCGGCGGGAGTATTAATGATCAAGCTGACCTCTTTGTTCTTGATGGCATCGGCGATGTTCGGCCGGCCCTCATAGAGTTTTTTGATCAACGTTGCCTCTACCGCGTTGTCTTTTAAGAGCGCGCAAGTCTTTTCCGTGGCCAATATTTTAAAACCCGTACGGGCGAACCTTGCGGCTACCTGCGCCAATCCCGCTTTGTCCTTTTGGGCGACAGTGATCAGAACAGTCCCTTCTCTGGGCAGTTTCGTGCCGGCTGCTTCCTGGGCTTTGAAAAAAGCCATCCCGAAATCCTTGTCAATGCCCATTACCTCACCGGTGGCGCGCATCTCCGGACCCAACACAGGATCAACCTCGGGAAACATATTAAAAGGAAACACCGCTTCTTTCACCACGACATAATCCAGCTTTTTGTGGATAAGCTCCGGGAAATCGCTGATTTTTTTTCCAAGCATGAGCAATGTGGCGATACGCGCCAGGGGGATGCCGATACTTTTTGAAACAAGCGGCACGGTGCGGCTGGCGCGGGGATTTGCTTCCAGGATATATACCTCTCCGTCGCAAATCGCAAACTGTATATTGATAAAACCCGTGACCTTCAGTTCCCGGCTGATCATCGCCGTCCATTCGTCAATAATTTTTAAATGTTCGGGCTTTATGGTACGCGATGGAATGGTACAGGCCGAATCTCCGGAATGAATACCCGCGTGCTCAATATGCTCCATTACCGCGGCGACAAACGTATGCTCGCCGTCAGAGAGGGCGTCAACTTCGCACTCCAGTGCATTTTCTAAGAAACGGTCGATGAGCATCGGATGCTCCGGGCTGACCTGTATCGCCTCCTTGGCGTATTTAGCCAGCATCTTTTCGTCATAGATGACTTCCATGCCGCGCCCACCCAGCACAAACGACGGCCTGACCATTACCGGGTAGCCGATGGCTTTTGCCGCATCCATTGCCTCTTCAAGTGATAAGGCGGTAGCACCCTCTGTCTGACGGATGCCCAGCTTGATCATCTTCTGCCGGAATAATTCCCGGTCCTCGGCAAAAGCAATGCTTGCGGTGCTGGTCCCCAGGATCTTTACCCCGTTTTTTTCCAAATCTGCCGCGATATTCAGCGGAGTCTGGCCGCCAAATTGCACAATTGCACCTGCCGGCTTCTCCTTTTCCCAGATCGTCAAAACATCCTCAACGGTCAATGGCTCAAAATAAAGTTTGTTAGAGGTGTCATAATCCGTGGAGACCGTCTCCGGATTGCAGTTGATCATGATCGACTCGAGCCCCTCGTCGCGCAGGGCAAAGGCCGCGTGCACGCAGGTATAATCAAACTCAATTCCCTGTCCAATACGGTTTGGCCCGCCGCCTAAAATAAGGATCTTTTTATTATTTGTTACCGCAACTTCATCTTTACCCGGCGAATAAGTGGAATAATAATAAGCTGCCTCCTTGACTCCGCTTACCGGCACAGCTTCAAAGCGCGCGTTGCCCACGACTTTTTTCCTGCGGCTCCTGACCAGCGCCTCTTCTACCTTGAATATCTTAGCCAGGTATTTATCGCTAAAACCCCATTCTTTGGCGACTTTAAGATCGGCGTCGGATAACTTGGGCCATCCCGCGCTGAGCATTTTTTCCTCAAAATCCACCATCTCTTTGGTTTGATCGATGAACCATTTGCCGATATGGGTCATGGCATGGAGCTCGTCCACATTGACACCTTTACGCAGCGCTTCATACATCAGAAATACGCGCTCACTGGAGGGATAAGACAGCCTGGACTTTAATTCCTCCGGTGACAGGCTGTTAAAATCTTTGGCAAAACCCAGGCCGGATCTGCCGGTCTCTAAGGAACGGATGGATTTCTGGAACGCTTCTTTGAAATTCTTAGCAATGCTCATTACTTCACCCACTGCCTTCATCTGTGTGCCGAGCACGTCTTTTGCCTGGCGGAATTTCTCAAACGCCCAGCGGGCAAATTTGATCACCACATAATCCCCCCAGGGCTCGTATTTATCCAGCGTGCCTTTTCGCCAATAAGGAATCTCATCAAGATTATATCCGGCGGCTAATTTCGTCGAGATGCGCGCAATGGGAAAACCGGTAGCCTTAGAGGCCAGCGCCGATGAACGCGAGGTGCGCGGATTTATTTCAATGACCACCAGCCGGTCGTCCTTGGGATTGTGCGCGAACTGGACATTGGTGCCTCCGACAACTCCGATGGCATCCACTATTTTATAGGAAAACTCCTGCATTTTTTTCTGTAAAGCAAGCGGCACAGTGAGCATGGGTGCCGCGCAAAAACTGTCTCCGGTGTGCACGCCCATAGCGTCGATATTCTCAATAAAACAAACGGTGATCTTCTCGTTTTTCTCGTCGCGGACAACCTCGAGCTCCAACTCTTCCCAACCAACAACTGCCTCTTCGATCAATACCTGATGAATGAGGCTGGCATTTATCCCGCGCTCAGCTAACACGCGCAGGTCTTCGGCGTTATAGGCAATACCGCCGCCTGTGCCGCCGAGCGTATATGCCGGACGCACCACTACCGGATAGCCCAGCGAGCGCGCCACTTCCATAGCTTGCTCAACGTTCAAACAGGTCTGGGAACGCGGCACCGGGATGCCAAGCTTCTTCATCGTGTCTTTAAAGACCTCACGATCCTCCCCACGCTCAATGGCATCGGCCTTGACCCCGATGATCTGGACATTATATTTATCCAATACCCCTGCCTTATGCAGCGCGGAGGCTAGATTCAAACCAGTCTGCCCGCCTAAATTCGGCAGGAGCGCATCCGGCCGCTCTTTCTCAATGATCCTGGCCACACTCTCCACGGTAAGCGGCTCAATATAAGTCCGGTCAGCCATTCCCGGATCAGTCATGATCGTGGCGGGATTGGAATTGACCAAAACTATTTCATAACCTTCCTCGCGCAGGGCCTTGCAGGCCTGTGTTCCGGAATAATCAAACTCACAGGCTTGGCCGATAATGATCGGGCCCGACCCAATGATCAGGATTTTTTTAATATCATTTCTCTTTGGCATAGTAGTGGTCCCTTTCTTTTTTTTGAGGGCAATACCCATTCTGGAGAGCGTATGCAGTATAATACCATATTGCCTATAAATTGCCATCTTAAGCTATTTTCTTTTCCGGATCAAACCAGTGGCGGGTCTTATTAGAAAATTTAACCAAGCTCAACATTATCGGCACTTCGGTAAGCACGCCCACTACGGTAGCAAGTGCGGCCCCGCTCTTTAAGCCAAAGAGAGAAATCGCCACAGCCACGGACAATTCAAAAAAGTTGCTTGCCCCGATCATT
>JAUYEC010000024.1 GCA_030691585.1 Candidatus Omnitrophota bacterium | reverse complement strand
AAGCCAGCCAGCGCCCTTGCCTCGCTTGTAGGGCTGCACTTGACGAATTGCACGATATAGACCTTCATTCCGGCACCCAATGCCCGCAAAGCAAGCCCGAATGCCGCTGTAGTCTTCCCTTTACCTTTACCTGTATATACCTGGATCATAAAAACCTACCCGGATTTCATTTGTAACTTATTTAAAATAATGAAGTTACGTAAACTGTCTACACGGTATAACGTTTCATAGTCAAAAGTTCGCGGGCCATTAGTTTTATGAACCGGAAGGTGTCAATGAAGGGGTTGATCTTGCTTTTTTCGCCTGAATAGATGCTCTTGATGGGGACGGATTCTATTTTAAATCCCTGGCGGCTGGCTTCAATAATGATCTCGGATTCAGTTTCGTATTTGGTGGTGCCAAGCTTGACCTTTTCCAGGACCTGGCGTTTGATCAGGCGGAAACCGCACTGCGAATCGGGGATTGACTGGCCTGCAATAATAGAAATAAACCAGGACATCGTTTTATTGGTTAAGAGGCGCACCAGCGGCATATTCTTTGCTTTGAGCATCCTGTTGCCGATGAGTATACCGCTGTTTGAATATTCTCCAAGGCGGATGAAAAACGGCAGGTCCTGCGGCTGATGCTGGCCGTCGCCGTCCATAGTGATGACGCTGTCAAAGCCGTTTTTCAGGGCGTAATCAAAACCCTTGATCAGAGATGCTCCTTTGCCCTGGTTAGCGGCATTACGTATTACCCGCGCTCCGGCTGCCTGGGAAATGGCGCTGGTCTCGTCCGTTGAGCCGTCGTCAATGACCATTACTTCAAGCCCCTGGCCGCGCACCTGCTTAATGATGCCGCCTATTGCCCTGGATTCGTTATATGTCGGAATAATAACACATGTTTTCATGATGATTGATCCACCCAGAATTGCTTGAACATATACCATTGGTCGGGATATTTGCGTATGTAATCTTCAATGATGGTTTTATAGCGGTTGATCACTCCTGCCGTATCCCTGTCTCTTCCGGAGTAAGGCTCGACCTCAATGGGTTTTTCAATGCGCAGGGTGAAAGTATCGTCTGTGTTCCTGATCATGAATCCGGGCACAATGCAGGCGCCTGTTTTTAAGGCAAAGGCCGCCGGGCCCTCCGGAAAGAAAACGGGTTTGCCGAAAAAATCCAGCACCGCACCTTTCTCCGTAAAATCCCTGTCGCCGACCAAGGCCACCATTTTATTAACCGTTAAAAGCCCGAGGCAGGACCTGACCGCTGCCCTGCCCGAAGCAATGACCTTTATGCCCTTACTTTCCCTTTGGCTATTAAAAAATTCATTTACCTTTTTATGTTTGTGCGGCAGGGCCACCACCCAAAAAGGGTATCCGCAAAGAGCAATAACAACCCCTCCTAATTCCCAGTTACCCAAGTGTGCCGTAAGTACGATCACTCCCTTGCCTTTTGAGAGCGCTTCGTTGAAGTGTTCCATATTCTCCAAGCGGATATTTTGGAGTATATACTGCTTGTCTATTTTTTCAAAACGGAAAAAATCTACCAGGTATTTGGCGAAATTCCGGTACATCTTTCTACGAATGGCCCGGATTTTTTTGTCAGGCAGCTGCGGAAATATGGCTTTAAGGTTGCCATAAACCGCTAAGCGATCGGCAAAGGCAAATGTGTATTGCAGGTCAGAGAAAAAAACCGCCAGTTTATAAGCGAACTTTACCGGTAGATGCAGGGCAATGAACTGGCCGATACGGTATAAGGCATAATTAAACATTAGAAAGGTTCAAGAGTAATTTTGCCGTATCCATACTGGCGTTCGGTTTAGAGATGCGCATGACTGCCTGGCGCAGGCCGGAGAGTTTTGCCGGATTGGATATCAGGTCATCAATTACGAGATTAATATCTTGCGGAAAATCCAGCTTGATCGCCGCCCCCATAGCGGTCAAATAAGCGGTGTTATTGGCTTCCTGTCCGGGTATGGGTTTGATGATGATTATAGGCAGCTTCTTAGCCAGGGCCTCGGCAGTAGTGATGCCGCCGGGCTTGGTAATGATTATGTCTGAGGCGGACATCAGTTCATTGACGTTGTTGGCGTAACCCAAAAGCTTTATTTTTTTTCCGCTATCCTTGACTTTATGTTTAAGTGACTTGTATATTTTTTTGTTTGTTCCGGTGACAATGATCTCCTGAACCGGCTTAGACGTTTTCTCAAGAGATTTGACGATCTTTTTTATCGGGCCCAGCCCCTGGCCGCCGCCCATGATCAGGATAGTAAAGACACTCGGGTCCAGGCCTAAAGCGCGGCGCACTTGAGTTTTATCAATGAAATTATTGAACTTGTTGTCAAAAGGTATGCCCAGGGTATTGATCTTCTCCGGATCGACGCCTTTTTGTATGAGCCTTGCGGATACTTCTTCGGCCGGGCTGACGAAAGCATTTACCGTATCGTATATCCAGTATGAATGCGGGATGTAATCTGTGAGAATTGCCACAAGCGGTAAAATTGAACCGGTGGTTTTTTTATAATCCGCGACCATCCCGCAGGGAAAGGCCTGGGTGCAGGCGACCACATCAGGCCTGAAATTGTCAAAAAGTTTCTGTAGTTTATTGGAATTAAATTTATGTATCGCCTCCTTTATACCTTCCAGGTTTTGGGCCACGACCGGGTTGTCATAGAGGTATTCCCAGATCTGCGGCGTGCGCTTGATTACACTCATATAAAGGCGGTTGATCACCTTTTCAGAAATGGGATTAGTATAATTAAAGGCGTTGATATTGAGGATCTCGGCGCGCGGATTGATGCTGCGGATGGCCTTTTCCACGGCCAGGGTCGCGCTATGGTGGCCGGAGATCTCGGTGATATACATTAATATGATGCGTTTATTTTCAGGCATAGACCTTTAAGATATCACTAATTATTTGAATTGTCAATCACGGCCAGGATGTCGCCGACTTTGACGCTGTCGCCTTCGTTAAAGTTGATCTTAGACAAAATTCCCGCCTTGGGGCAGGGCAGGTTAAAGGTGGCTTTATCCGTGGCCAGTTCCACCAGGTCCTCGCCCTCTTTAACCGCATCACCATTTTTAAAATACCAAAAAGAAACCGTCGCTTTAGAAATCCCTTCACCGAGTTCAGGCAAGACTACGTCATGCATAGCGCAACCTCCTTTTTCAGGCTCGATCTTAACGCGTCAAATTCTATTTTTTTCCCAAGGGCCGCTTCTATTGAAGTCATTTTGATGTCCATGCCGCAGGGCCGGATGAGCCGGAAATTTCGCGTATCAGATTCCTCCACGTTCAGGCTGAAGCCGTGAAACGTGACCCAGTTCCTGACGGCGATGCCAATAGAAGCAATCTTTTCTTTATTGACCCAGACGCCGGTGAGGCCGGGCAGGCAAACAGCTGAAATACCGAGCCCTGAAAGACTCTTGATTAGCGCGCTCTCCAGCTGCCTCAGGAACCAGTGTATGTCTTTCTTAAGAAAATTTAAATTGAAAATCGGATACACGGTCAGCTGGCCGGGGCCGTGGTAAGTGGCATCGCCCCCCCGTTCAACGCGCAGGACAGAAATTTTTTTGTCGATTAATTCTTTTTCTGAGGCCAGGATATTACGAATGTCTGTGCGCCTGCCCAAAGTGATGACCGGATAATGCCTGCAGAAGATCAATGCTGAAGATATCCGCCTGTTTTTTACTTCAACAAATACTTCAAGCTGTTTTTTCCGGGCGGCCCCAAAGTCGATCAACCCCAAATCGTAGGCCTCAAAATTCATAATTTGAATTTGATCGCTTCAGCCAGGCTTTCGGATAAGCTGGGATGGACAAATATGGTATCGCGGATCTGCGTGGCCTTTAACCGGTTTGAGACGGCCAAAGTTAAAGTCGCGATAAGTTCCGTTGCGCGCGGGCCGATGATCAAACCGCCTAAAAATTCTCCGCTTGAGCTGTCCGTTACTATTTTGACAAAACCTTCTGTTTCATCAAGGATGCGCGCCATGCCGCTGGCAAGAAAGCTAAACCTTTCAACAACAACACTCTTGCCCAAGCGCTTTGCTTCTTCATCACTAAGGCCGACGCTGGCTATCTCGGGATCGGTAAAGATGCAATTAGGGATAACGCGATTATCCGCTTTCTTGGGGAAATCCTTCTTTGCGATATTCTCTGCCGCTATGCGCCCCTGGTAAGCAGCATTATGGGCAAGCATGATACTTGAGGCGCAATCTCCGGCGGCGTAAATACCAGGCACCGAGGTTCGCAGCGTCTCGTCAGTAACAATCCGTCCTGCCGCAACCTTTACACCAACCGTTTCAAGCCCTAGCTCTTCAATGTTTGTTCTTCTGCCGACGGCCACCAGGGTTAAATCGTGGCTGGCTAAGTCTAAATCCAGCGCTTCGGCTCCGGTTTTAACCTGGATACCCCTTTTCTTGAATGCCGCGGTGATGGCACGGGCGGCCTCGCTGTCTTGCCCGGGTAGAAGCTGCGGCATTTTTTCAACTATAGTCACCCGGCTGCCCAGATTACTTAAGAGGCTGGCGAATTCGCAGCCAATAACCCCGCCTCCGATAATTAAAATGGATCCAGGGACAGCTTTTAAATTAAGAGCATCGGTGCTGGAAATTATCTTTTTGCCGTCGAATTTGAGCTTTTCGAGTTCATAGGGCCGGGATCCCGCGCAGATCAAAATGGAACCGGCTTTGATCCTGGCGCTATCCAACTCTATTTCGTTTGCCGATAAAATCCGGGCCGCGGAATGGATAAAGTCAATTCCCTTAAGCGCGCCCTGCATGCCGTCGCGGAGTTTTAAGATCAAGCCGTCTTTCCTGGCCTGCATTTGGCCGAAATTAATTTTCGGCTCGGGGCAAACAACCCCGAAGGCAGATGCTTTTTTAGTGATGGAATAAATTTTCGCGCTCTGGATCAGCGCTTTGGTAGGTATACAGCCAAGATTAAGGCAGGTTCCACCCAGTTCGCCTTTTTCTAAAAGACAAACCGAAAGGCCGAGGTCTTTGGCTCTTAAAGCGGCATTAAAACCGGCCCAACCCGCGCCGATTATCGCCAGGTCGTAGGTCATTTTACTGATGGTTCAGCGGGAAGTTGTTTTATTAAGTCTTTGAGGTTTGATGCGGCGCAAGACAACTTTTCTTTTTCCTTAGCACTTAGATCAAGCTCGATGATCTTCTCTATGCCGTTTTTGCCTATCCGGCACGGGACACCCAGGCAAACTCCCTTGATACCGTATTCGCCGTCTAAATAGGCGCATACACCGATGGTCCTCTTTTCATCTTTGGCGATTGCCCTTACAAGGGATGCTGCCGCGGCCGACGGGGCAAAATAGGCGCTGCCGCTGCCCAGTAAAGAAACAATTTCAGCGCCCCGGTTAACGGTCATTTTTAATAATTCTTCTACTTTTTTGTCGCTTAGGAACTCGTCGAGCCGCACGCCTTTAATACTTGTAAAAGCCGGCAGAGGCAGCATGCCCTCGCCGTGAGCACCGATAACGCAGGCCTCGATCTCAGACGGCGGCACAGACAATTCCCTACCTATCAAATTCGCGAACCTGGCCGCGTCTAAGCTGACCCCCATGCCTATAATTCTGTTTTTATCAAAACCGGTTACCTTAAGAGCAAGATATGTCATCAGGTCCAGCGGATTAGTTACTGTAACCACTATTGCCTGCGCGGCAAGTTTTTTTATATTGCGGCAAACATCGCCTACTATCGCGGCATTTTTAGCGAGCAGTTCCTCACGCGTCATCCCGGGTTTGCGCGCGAGCCCGGCAGTGATGACTACGATATCGCTATCCTCGATTGCGCTTGTGTCGTTCGTGCCTTCGACGCGGTAATCGCATTTTTTTAAAGCGCGGGCATCTTCGAGGTCGCAGGCTTTGCCGCGGGCAAGTCCGTTTGCTGCATCCACAAGCATTATTTCGCCGACACCTTCTTCAGCCAGCCGCAAAGCGGTTGTGCTGCCGACGTTTCCCGCGCCTATGATGGATATTTTCATGTATAGTATTAGATTTTGTCGTCCGTCGTCCGTATACCGTCGTCCGTAATATGTTTAACGAAATACGGACGACGAAAGACGAACGACCAATTATCTATAACTTCTCAATAATAGCATCCGCCATTTCTTTGGTGCCTGCGGCGGCTGGATCATTCGGTGTGGCCAATAGATCGTAGGTAACATGTTTGCCCTCGGTAAGTACATCCCTGACCGCCTCTTCAAGAGCAAGCCCGGCTTTAACTTCCCCGATATATTTGAGCATCAATGCCCCGGAGAGGATCATGGCAACCGGATTTACTTTATTCATCCCCTTATATTTCGGCGCGGACCCGTGCACCGCTTCAAAAACGGCCGTATCGTCTCCGATATTGGCTCCGGGTGCCATACCCAGTCCCCCGACCAGGCCGGCACAGAGGTCAGAGAGGATATCACCGTAGAGATTAGGCAGTAAAAGGCAATCAAAATTATGCGGTTTGAGTACCAGCTGCATGCTCATATTATCCACGATCGCGTCTTCAAAAGCTATCTTTCCGGCATATTTTTTTGCGACGTCACGGCAGACCGCAAGAAACAGCCCGTCGGTGAATTTCATGATGTTGGCCTTATGCACGGCGGTGATCTTTTTACGATTATTCTTGATCGCGTATTCAAAAGCAAACTCGGCGATCCTGCGCGTGGCAGATTCAGAGATCGGTTTGATGCTGATACCTGAATCCGGCCGGATCTGTTTTTTGGAATAGGCCTCAATTTCAGAGATCAATTTTTTTGTCTCAGGCGCGCCTTTTTCAAACTCAATTCCGGCGTAGAGATCTTCGGTGTTTTCGCGGAATATTACCAGGTCAATGCCGGTGTAACGGCTGCGCGTGCCGGGGTAGGTTTTGGCGGGGCGCACGCAGGCAAAAAGATCAAGCGCCTGCCTGATGGCCACGTTGACCGAGCGAAAGCCCGTACCCACAGGTGTTACTATCGGGCCTTTTAAGGCGACCTTATTGCGCCTGATGGATTCTAAGGCCTTTACCGGCAGTAATTCGCCTGTTTGCTCCAAGGCGAGTTGCCCGGCGATCACTTCTTCCCATTCTATTTTTACACCGGTGGCCTCAATGCAGCGGACCGCGGCATTGGTCACTTCCGGTCCGATCCCGTCTCCGGGTATAAGGGTAACCTTGCGCGCCATGATTATATTTTTAATTCTCCGTGTTTTAAATAATAGTTGACCACGCCGCCAACGCGCAATAATTCCTGCATGAATTTAGGCACGCTTCCGGTGGCCAATTTTGTATCTTTTGTGATGTTGGTTACGACGCCGGTGTCCAGGTCGATCTCCAACTCGTCGGATTCGTCGATCTTGTCCGTATCCACTTCCAATAAAGGCAGGCCGATATTAAAACTGTTGCGGTAGAATATGCGCGCGAACTTTTTGGATAATACCGCGGTTATCCCCGCTTCTTTTATTACCAGGGGCGCCTGCTCCCTGGACGATCCCATTCCGAAATTATTTCCCGCCACGATTATGGAGCTGCCCGGGACTATCTTTTTGGGGAATTCCGGGTCTATGTCTTCCATAATATGAGTTGCCAGAACCTTCATATCGGTGATGGAAAACTTATAGCGGCCGGAGATGATAAAATCCGTATTTATATTATCGCCTAATTTTATGGCTTTGCCCTTTATTTTCATCGGAAAAAAATTCCTGTAGGGACAGGTTTAAAACCTGTCCCTACAAAATCTTGTTAACGGTTACATTTGTTTAAATTCCTCTGGGTTTTTAACTTTGGACATGGCTGTTTCAATGGTAATGGAACCGTTCTGCGCCAATTCCTTAAGAGATTTATCCATAGTCCTCATGCCGTATTGCGTGCCTGTCTGCATTAAGGTAGAGATCTGCTCTACTTCTTCTTCGCGGATGAGGTTCCTGATGCCGGCAGTAGCAACCATTATTTCGCATGCCAGCACTCTTCCTTTCCCGGAGGCGTGCGGCAGTAATAACTGTGAAACAACCCCCTGAAGGCAATCGGCCAGCTGGAGTTTTACCTGCTGCTGTTGATGCGGAGGAAAGACGTCAATGATCCTTTCTATTGTCTGCGGGGCGTCCGGCGTATGCAGGGTCGCCAGCACCAAGTGTCCGGTTTCCGCGGCGGTCAGCGCCGTGGAGATTGTCTCTAAGTCGCGCATTTCGCCGACGACGATGACGTTGGGGTCCTGGCGCAGGGCATGGCGCAGGGCCTCGGCAAAAGAGTGCGTATCCGAATAGACTTCTCTTTGTTTAATGATACTCTTATTGTTAGAATAAATGAACTCAATAGGGTCTTCAATGCACATGACAAGGCATTCCCTTTCGTGGTTGATCAGGTCGATCATTGTCGCCAGGGTCGTAGTCTTGCCCATGCCGGTGGGGCCGGTGATCAGGACCAGGCCGTTGGGCTTGCGAGCCAGTTCGGGGATCATCTTTGGCAGGCCCAATGTATCCATGCTTGGTATGACCAGTGGAACGCGCCGGAAAGCCGCCTCAACCGAACCTTTTTGTATATGGATATTCACGCGAAAACGGTCCATACCCGGAAGCGCCAGGGAAAAATCCAGCTCCAGGTTGCGCTCAAACATATCTTTCTGTGTGGCGGTAAGGATACCGTAGATCATCGTTTTAAGCTCCTGCCGGGAAAGTTTCGGCATCTCAGTGCGGTGCAGCGTACCGTCAATACGCAGGATCGGCGGCTCGCCCTCGGTAACATGCAAATCCGACGCGCCTTTTGCGATGCAGAGCTCAAGCAATCCTTTTATTTCCATGATAAACCTCCAGGGTTATTTAAAGAAACCGCCGCGGATCGGTAATCCTGCCCGTGATTGCCGTTGCCGTTACTGTCGCAGGCGATGCCAAATAAATATACGCGTTCGGGTTGCCCATCCTGCCTTTAAAGTTCCTGTTAGCTGTTGATATAACTACTTCGCCGTCGGCCGGCACGCCGTTATGCGTACCCACGCATGGGCCGCAGCCGGGTGAAACAACAACCGCTCCGGAGCGGACTAATGTATCTATTAAGCCCAGTTTAAGCGCGTCAAGATATATTGCCCGCGAGCTGGGTGCGACGATAAATTTCATCCCCTTGGCTATTTTTTTAGATTTTAATATCCGGGCCGCTACCTTAAGGTCTTCTAACCTGCCGTTGGTGCAGGTGCCTAAGAACGCTTCATCAACTGATTTATTCTTTAGCGCCGTAACATCGCAGACATTATCTACAGTATGCGGCTGTGCCACTTGAGGGACTATTTTTGAGATATCAAATTCCACGGTTTCCTGATATATCGCATCTTTATCGGCGGATACGGGTTTGATCTTATGTTTAGCAACGGATCTATCCCTGAGAAATCGGATAGTCTTAGCATCTACCGGCATAAAACCGGCCTTAGCACCCATTTCCACGGTCATATTGCTCATCGTAAAGCGTCCGTCCATATCCAGCTTGTCTATAACCGGGCCGCAAAATTCAATCGCTTTATAGGTGGCTCCGTCAGCGCCTGTTTTTTTTATGATGTAGAGGATAATATCTTTGGCGTATACGCCTTTAGGTATGAGGCCCTTTACGATAATTTTGATGGTCTCGGGCACTTTGAACCAGTTTTTCCCCGTGGCCAGGGCAATGGCCAAGTCAGTTGAGCCGACACCGGTAGAAAACGCCCCCAGTGCCCCGTAAGTGCAGGTGTGTGAATCAGCTCCCAGCACAAGGCTGCCGGGCAGGATCCTGCCGGATTCGGGGATCACCTGATGGCAGACGCCGCAGCCAACGTCAAACAGGCGCGTGTCGAACAGCGCGGCGAATTCACGCATCTTTTTATGGACTTTTGAGACGCCTTCACTGGGCGACGGCGCGCTATGGTCGATGACCATGCAGAAATCCGTCTTTAGTTTTTTTACCCCAAGTTGCTTGATCCTCTCAATTATGATGGCTGAAGTGCCGTCCTGGCCAAAGGCAAAATCAACCGAACAGACGGCAAAATCCCCGGCGCGAAGGTCTTTTCCGGAGTGCTCGCTCAATATTTTTTCCGCTATCGTCTGCCCCATAGATAATGCGCAATTATTGTAGGGGCGGGTTTACCCGCCTGCCGGCAGGCAGGAAACCCGTCCCTACAATTTCTTCTGCTATATTCTATCTTATTTTTACAATTTTTTCAACCAATCTTCTAATCGGTCCATGCCCCTTTCAAGCTGCTGCATAGAAGTGGCAAAACTTATACGTATATGCTCGTCGCTGCCAAAGCCTTTCCCCGGTATCAGGCTGACTAGTGCCTCTTCGAGCAGGCGGTCGGAGACAGCCATGGAATCAAGGCCTGTCTGTGAGATGTCGCAAAATATATAAAAAGCTCCTTTGGGTACCCGGCAGGTTATTTTAGGCATTTTACTAATTCGCGCAACGCAATAGTCCCTTCTTTTGGCAAACTCACATGCCATCGCTTTAATGGTATCATCGGGCATAGCCAGTGCCGCCACTGCCGCCTTCTGGGCAATAGAATTGGGGTTTGAAGTGGTATGATCCTGTAGTTTGGATATAGCCCCTATAACGTCAACCGGGCCTCCCAGGTAGCCGATACGCCATCCGGTCATAGAATAACTCTTAGACAGGCCGTTAACCGTGATCGTAAGTTCGTTGATTTCGCTGTTCAGTGACGCGATAGAAACCTGCTTGAGGCCGTCATAGATGACTTTTTCGTATATCTCGTCGCTGATAACAAATATCTTTTTTTGGACACAGAGGCCGGCAATTTCTTTGAGTTCGCTTAATTCATAAACGCATCCGGTGGGGTTAGACGGGCTGTTTAATAAAAGGATCTTCGTCTTTGGCCCGCTGTATTTATCAAGTTCCTTAGCCGTGACTTTAAAATTGTTGTCCGCGCTGGCCGGAATCAGCCTTGGCACACCTTCGGCCAGGCGCACCATTTCAGGATAGCTGACCCAGTATGGAGACGGTATCAGGGCTTCTTCACCGCGGTTTAAGAGTGAAAAGACGGCGTTAAAAATGCTGTGTTTGGCGCCACAGGAAACAACTATTTGTTCGGGAGTGTAATTGAGGGAGTTGTCTTTTGCGAATTTCGCGCAGATGAGCTTCTTTAGCTCGAGCGTGCCTGTTGTGGGGGTATATTTGGTAAAACCCGCCCTGATCGCTTCTATGGCGGCGGTTTTAACGGGTTCCGGCGTATCAAAATCCGGCTCGCCGGCGGCAAAATTGACAATATCCTTGCCCTCGGATTTTAATTGATTCGCCTTTGATGTTATAGCAAGGGTAAGCGATGGGCTTACTTTTTTTAGACGCTCGGCAAGCCTCGTGTCAATGCGCATAGCACCTGGATTTAAGGTATATTACAAAGAATCTCTTTCTTTTTTAAAGATATTCCTTATACCGCCTAAAAATTTCTTAGAAGGTTTTTTTATGACCGGGGGTTTTTCCTTGACTGCGACCTCGATCTCGCGTTTCTTTTCTTCAGGGGGCAAGCTTTCGCCACCCGTTGCGGCTGGCTGTTCTTCAACCGGTTTGACTTTTTCTTCTTTCTTATGTTTCTTTTCCGCCGTGGACTTCTTGGCCTTGATCTTAGTCAATTCAAAGATCACGACTGAAGCGTCGTCGCCGCGCCTGCGCCCCAGGTTTATGATCCTGGTATAGCCGCCTGAAATCCCAGAAAATCGCGGCGCTATTTCATTAAATAACCTGGACACAAGCGCGTGGTCGCCCAAT
>JAUYEC010000017.1 GCA_030691585.1 Candidatus Omnitrophota bacterium | reverse complement strand
CTAAAGCCACATCTAAGGTCAGGGCGCCTGTAGAAATGGTCTCCACATTGACCTTGACATCCCCGCCTAATTTCATAATTGAGCCCTTGCCGAATTGCTTCTCTATATGGCAAAGCGCCAACTCCAGCGCTTTCTGGCGGTCAGAAAGCTCTATGGTTTCTTCCTTGGCGGATTTTATTGCCGCCTTTTTTTCTGTATTCATCTCTTACCTCCGTTTCTGCTTACTTGTTTATTTTAGAAAGAATTATTATATCTTAGCAACTACCGACTGTCAATATATTCATACGCGCCGCTTTCACCCCCTCTCTGGTATAATTGACGCGGAAAACCGGCAGATCTAACAAAAAATTTCACCAAATTAAAAAAATATTGCAATAACAGTACGATTTGTTATAATAACGGAATGAGCATGGCGAATAAATCAATTATCAAACTAAGAAGCTTTACGCTTTTGGAATTAATCATTTGATCATCATTGTCGGCATTCTTGCGGCATTGGGTTTTGTCCAATATAACAAAGTAATGGAACAAACGCGCTTTGCGGAAGCAACAGTAAGCATAGGCGGAATTCGTAACCTTGCTCAGGGATATTACTTGGAGCATAATTCAACGGGAGGAATAACATATGACTCTTTAAGTATCGGTTCTCAACCCGGCGATTTCCCATCTGTATGCACTCCGGCTTCTTACTTTACATACACTGGCTGGACAACAGCTTCTGGTCAAGGCATTGGGATATCAGCAACCAGGTGCACCAGCGGCGGAAAAGAACCGCAGGGTTCACCGGAATACATTTTTAGGATATGGTACAACATAGGGACAAAATTAGCAGCATACTCCTGTGAGGTTAATGGCGAAGGGACATGGTCAACGGATTATTCCAGTGCGCCACCGCGAAACTGCCCATAACACTAATGGATGACCCAGTTAAATTAAAACAAGAACTTGACCGGACAAGGATGGAGTTAGGCATTCTCTATGAGATTTCCAACGCCATGCGCACCACCTTGAAACTGGATGAAATTTTGTATATCATCCTCACCGGCGTCACCGCGCATATCGGCCTGGGGTTTAACCGGGCAGTGCTCTTCTTAGTCAATGAAAAAGACGGCCTGATTGAAGGCAAAATGGGCATCGGCCCGGAGAGCGGCGAAGAGGCCAACCGCATCTGGAATCAGATTGAGCTGGAGAAAAAGACCATGGAGGATTTAATCAGCGTTTATAAATTCTCCAACCAGGCGCTGGAAGGCGGCTTTAACCGCCAGGTACGCAATTTAAAATTCCCCTTGCGCGAGCAAGACGGCGGGCTCTTGAGTTTAGGCGTTTTAGACGGCATGCCTCTGCACCTGACCCAGGAAACTATGGAGAATTACCTTTCCGACCCGGTGATCCAGCTCTTAAAGAGCCGCGAATTGGTGGTCGCGCCCTTAAAGTCCAAAGAAAAAGTCAACGGCCTGATCCTGGCGGATAACTTCGTCACCCATAAGCCGATTACTAAAGACGATATCCGCATGCTGATGATGCTGGCAAACCAGGCCGGGCTGGCCATAGAAAATTCCCAACTCTATGAAAAGACCGCCCTGCGCGCGCACTCCGACTACCTCACCGAACTCTGGAACCACGGATATTTCCAGTCTATACTGCAGTCAGAGCTGGAAAAATCCAAAGCCGCCAAAAACCCCTTAACCCTGATGATGCTGGATATTGACGACTTCAAAGTTTACAATGATACATTGGGGCACCAGGCGGGAGACAGCATCTTAAGACAGCTGGCGGCCCTGCTAAAAAACCAATCCCGAAAAATGGATTATGTCTGCCGTTACGGCGGCGAGGAATTCACCGTAATCCTGCCTAATGCGGATAAAAAAGAAGCGTATCTAATCGCGGAACGGCTGCGGCAGGATATTGAAAAGCAGGGATTTATTCACGAAGAGATCTTACCCCAAAAAAAACTCACCGTCAGCATTGGCTTGGCCAGTTTCCCCGAAAACGGGGGAATTCCCTCCGAACTTATTGCCGCCTCTGATAAGGCGCTTTATCAAGCCAAAAATAAGGGAAAAAATAATACCTATTACTAATTAATCTACTGCTTCTTGAGCAATCTGTGCCGCCTCCAGCGCTCCCCTGCCCAACTGCAGCGCCAGCCCAGCGTCGTAGGTGGTAATTACGCCGTCGCCGGAGACATCGCCGGATAAATTCTGGACATACTCATACGCCCCGATGTCCCAGGCAGAGCCTTGGGGACGCGATGCTAAGTTAAAATCCGATGTAAACAAAGCAGACAAGTTTAAACCGGAATCTTTTGCTGGCGAACTCGGCAACAAATTTCCCATTCCCCACGAATACGCGCCAAACGGCTCAGCGACGAAAAGAGAATTGGTGCTAGCCCCATGAGCGTAGTCATTGAGACCGGCTGATGCACCAAGCCTGCCGTTGTTCGGATAATAGTAAAGGTTATAATCGTAATTTGTGGTACTGCGGGCGCCACCGCCCTCCCCATAAACGTAACCCCCCGAAGCAGTATTTGTAATAATATTATTCTTGATTGCCACTTCTTCATCACCCCATTTATTTGCCGAATAATTCGGTATAAATAAGGCCGCATTATAATTACTGCCATGCCACAAAGTATTGTTAAGAATTTCTACTCGCCGGCTGCTATATGGGTACGGTACGATATTGGTATAGGCATACAAACTGATTTCAGATTTCGGATTGCTGTAGAGCAAATTATTATAAAGGTAAACCGTGTGTCCATCCGTTAAGCTGTGTATGCCTATGCCGGCACCCTCTATCGGTTCCCCTGAATCTCTGATCACATTTGAATACATATACACCTTATCAAGCGGTGTGTTGACTTGGTTCGCTGGCTCACCGATGGCCAGGACTTGCGCGCAGGGATTCGCAACGTTAGCACAGGAAAGCCCCATATTGCTTACGGTTAAACGAGGGCTATTATAAATTTCGTTGTGATGAAAGGAAAAGTTATAAGAATTCCTGATTTGCACGCCGCCGTAAAGACCATCGTAGGCAATATTGTATCGGGCGATAGTATTCTCCGCAATTTGCCCGCTATCATTAGGAAAATCGAGGCACCTGGGATACTGGTAGAGTTGAGTACGAAAGTCGGTAATGCCCGTTTCAGCGGCAACCCCTGGCCAATATCCGCATTCTCCCGCCACAGTCCATTCAACAAGATCATTATCACCGCCATCTCCGATTTTTATGCAATGCATCAGCGTGTGTTTTACCGTAACATGGAAAATCCAGCCGTTAGGCGCGTCTAAGTAATAGATGGGCGCGTTTGTGTGATACGAAGGATTCGCGCCGATGTTATAAAAATCCACGTCTATTAAATAATTGTAACGATCGCGATCTTGCAGAACTCCGTTTACAGTGCCGCCCCAATGCACGCCATCGCGAGAGTTATTTTGTAATCTTAAACGCTGCACTGTAGTATAGCCATACAGTTGACCGGTTGAACCTATCATATCCTGCGTTGAATAATTCCCGTCAACTATCGGCCGTTCCTGCCCGTAACCGACAATCATAAAATGATGGGCATCATCCGTGCCGGCTTTAGGAGTTATTCCCGTTTCTACATATATGCCGTTGAATGAATCATGCGCGCCGCGGACTATGATCGTCTTGTTTCCCGAAGTGACATTAGCGACGGCTGTCTTAATACTCGTCCAGGGATGAGTCCATGATCCGTCGTTAGAACCCCCAGTATATCCGCCGTCAACGTAGTACTTTTCGCCTAGATAATAGGTCTTGCCCAAC
>JAUYEC010000068.1 GCA_030691585.1 Candidatus Omnitrophota bacterium | reverse complement strand
ACTTTTATGCCCAAGCCCTTGTTTGCTGATAATGGTTCGGGTATGCATTGCCACCAGAGCCTTTGGAAGAACGGGGTCAATCTTTTCTTTGATTTGAATGGCTACGCGCTTTTAAGCCAGACCGCTAAATATTATATCGGCGGGCTGCTTAAGCATGCCAACAGCCTGATGGCTTTTTGCGCGCCGACTACCAATTCATACAAGAGATTGGTACCGGGGTATGAAGCGCCGGTGAACCTGGTTTATTCCGCGCGTAACCGCTCGGCAGCAGTCCGGATCCCGATGTATTCGGATAGCCCCAAATCCAAACGCATTGAGTTTCGTCCGCCGGATCCGGCCTGCAACGGTTACATCGCCTTTAGTGCCATGCTTATGGCCGGATTAGACGGGATCATCAATAAAATAAATCCCGGAGAGCCTACGGACAAGGATCTTTTTGAAATGAGCGAAGAAGAGCTTAGCAAAATCCCCACGGTTCCTTCGTCTTTGCGCCGGGCCATTGACGCCCTGGAGGCGGATCACGAATACCTCTTAAGGGGTGGAGTATTTACCAAGGATGTTATTGACGTCTGGATGGAATATAAGAGGAAGAAAGAAATCGATTCGGTGAGGATGAGGCCGCATCCCTATGAGTTCTATCTGTATTTTGATATTTAGACGAAACCCTGAGCGAGCATGTTGAACAATATTGAGGGCGAGTCGAAGGGCGAGTTCTATTTGTATTTTGATATCTAGAGGGAAGGTTTGACAATGGGCAATTTACATTTACCGCCAAAACAGGGATTATATGACCCGGCGTTTGAGCACGACGCCTGCGGGGTGGGTTTTGTCTGTGATATCGCAGGCTCCAAGTCCAACACAATCATTCGTCAGGGGCTTGAGGTATTAAGGCGCCTGTCTCACCGGGGTGCAACCGGAGCGGATCCCAAAACCGGGGACGGAGCGGGAATCCTTATTCAGATGCCGCATGATTTTTTTGTCGCGGCCTGCCGGGAGAATAAGATCAGTTTGCCCGCAGTTGGTTCATATGGGACAGGATTGGTGTTCTTGCCGCAAAATAAAACAGAGCGGAAATTCTGCATGGACGCGATCTTAAAGATCGCAGGCGCGCAAGGCCAGAATATTTTAGGCTGGCGTGATGTGCCTGTCAATGTTTCGGTCATCGGTGCAACCGCGCGCTCTACCATGCCGCATATCGCCCAGGTTTTTATCGGCTCGACCCTGAAGGATAGCCTGGATTTTGAGCGCAGGCTCTATGTGATCAGAAAATTGGCGGAGAAATTGATACGTAACTCAAAGTTGGAGCAGAAGGCAAGTTTTTACATCACCAATCTCTCCAGCCGGACTTTAACTTATAAGGGCCTGTTAATGCCCGAGCAACTGGAGGAGTTTTTTCCGGATCTGCAGGACACAAGGCTATCCAGCGCGCTCTGCCTGGTGCATTCACGTTACAGCACCAACACTTTTCCTACCTGGGATCTGGCTCAGCCGTTTAGATACCTGGCGCATAACGGAGAGATCAATACTCTGCGCGGCAACATCAACTGGATGCGCGCGCGGGAAGGCCTGCTGGAGTCTAAACTTTTTGGTGAGGATCTAAAAGAGATTCTTCCGGTGATTGTCCCCGGAGGGAGTGATTCCGCGGCTATTGACAATCTCTTTGAATTATTGGTCCTTTCAGGCAGGCCGATGGCCCAGGCAATGATGATGCTTATTCCCAGCGCCTGGCAGCAGGACAATATGATGGATGAGAAGTTGAAGGATTTCTACCGCTACCATGCCTGTCTTATGGAGCCCTGGGATGGCCCGGCAGCGATCGCCTTTACCGACGGGGCAAAGATCGGCGCGGTCCTGGACCGCAACGGCCTGCGGCCGGCGCGGTATTTAGTCACTAAAAATGGGCTGGCAGTAATGGCGTCTGAAGTGGGGATCCTGGATATTCCGCCTGACCAGATTAAAGTCTCCGGCAGGCTTGAGCCGGGGAAAATGCTTTTTATTGATACCCAGGAAGGCAGGATAATTGATGACGCTGAAATTAAAAATGGAATTTCCTGTCAACGTGATTACGGCGGTTGGCTCAAGAAGAATATGTTGGAGTTAAAACCAAGCGTGTTAAATCATGCGCAAAAGATAATTGACGCGCCTGGTTTATTAAAGGCTTTTGGCTATACGCGCGAGGACTTAAAATTCATCATTAAGCCGATGGCAGAGAATGCCCAGGAGCCAGTAGGTTCCATGGGCAATGATACGCCGCTTGCGTTGTTGTCAAAAAAACCGCAGCTTCTCTACAACTATTTTAAGCAGTTATTCGCGCAGGTCACTAATCCGGCGATTGACCCGATCCGCGAAGAACTGGTGATGAGCCTGGATAGCTATCTCGGCCCGGAAAAAAATCTTTTGGCCGAGACGCCGTTACATTGCCGCAGATTATGGTTAAAAAAACCGGTCCTCACTGAGGCGATGTTTCAAAGGCTAGGCTCGATTAAAAAAAATGGTTTTCGCAGCAAGACCATTTCTGTTCTATTTGAGGCAGATAAGCCGGGCGCATTCGTTTTAAGTTTAGAGAGAATATGCGCCGAGGCAAAAGCGGCGATAGAAGCAGGATATAATTTTATAATATTAAGCGACAGGGGTGTGAATGTTAAATTTGCAGAGCTGCCGTCATTATTAGCGGTGGCCGGAGTGCATCACTATTTGCTTAGATGTGCCTTGCGCACGCAGGCGAGCATTATTTTAGAGACTGCTGAAGCCAGGGAAGTGCATCACTTTGCGTTGCTTTTTGGATACGGCGCGGACTGCGTTTATCCTTATTTGGCCTATGAGGCGGTTAGATCCTTGGCGCGCGAT
>JAUYEC010000140.1 GCA_030691585.1 Candidatus Omnitrophota bacterium | reverse complement strand
TTCCGCTTAGGGCGCATATATTCCCTTATTCAAAGCGCTCGGGTACGGCCGCGGCCGCAATGGGCCGGGAAGTAAATGCGCTTGAAATAAAACGCAGGATCGCTAAACTAAAAAATATCGCGGACCAATGTTCGCAAGATTATAAAAAACTTTTTTTAAACAAAAAAATGGATGTCCTCATTGAGGGCCGCCATAAAGCAGATCCCCGTTTCTGGGAAGGGCATAGCGCTAATTATATCAAGGTGCTTGTGGCTTCAAAGCGCGATCTGGCAAATGAGCTTATCTCATTGAAAATAAGAAAGATAGTTAATGATTGCGCCGTGGGACATTTTTGTTGACAGGCGGTTTTTTTTGTTATAAACTACAGTCAAATATAGACGCTGAAAGGACAATTTTTTAAACAAGAGAGGCATAAAATGCGCCTGATTTTTAAGATTGTTTCTATTACCTTGTTTTTTATCCTCGCATTATCTTCATCAGCCTTTGCCGCCGACGAAACCATCACCATCACCACTTATTATCCTTCTCCTTCCGGCAGTTACAACGAATTGCGGACAAACAAGCTGGCTGTCAGTGCGTCCAGAGCGATGCCGATGGCTTCCAGTCAAGTGTCTTTGGTCTGGGGCGAGGGTGTATCGGCACTTCAGACCGACCAGGGCGGTTCTATAGAATTAGGCGGGCTTGAGGATGGTAACATAACCACGCCGTATATAGATTTTCACAGGGACAATATGGGTGATGATCCCGGCGATTATAATGTGCGTTTAATTCTCATGGGCGAGGATAGGCTTGATGTCACCGGCGGCGACGTTTATGCATCCGGCAATGTCTTTATACGTACTGACCTTGATTCCGATGGATGTATTATGATGTCGTATGGCGGAAATTCCTGGGCCACGGTTTGTCCCGAAGGTTATACTTTAAACTCCAACTCTCCTGCCGCGCGTTCTCAAGGCGGAATATTTTATTGCTGCAAGTGACCATGAAAATCAAGTTAAACACAAAAATATACCCGTTAGAAGCGGTGATCAACGCCTGTTATGAGCATCTGGACAGGGCTTATTTCTACCTGGATGGCGATGTTTCCAAAACGCTTATTGTGCATCTTAAGCCGAAAACGGGTTTTTCTGCCGGTAAGTTGAAAAACGATTTCTTGAATGATTTGATCTTCACTCGCATAAGGTATCAGGTCAGCCAGCGCAACAAGAAGATAACCGAATATACGATCAAACGTGCTCTTTATTCAGCGGCCCATCCTTATAATAACAAGGCCGCCGCCGCAGGAGCGGATAGCGATCCACTTAGTATCGCCATACCGTGGGAAAATAAATACGGCCGGAGAAAAAAAAGGGCCGGAAGCCGCGGCAGATAAATTCGATAAAATGCATATCTATCTAAATTCAAGTATCTATAATTTAGCGGCAATAAAAAAAGCAATGCAGGGTTATTCCGGCATAGTAAAAACCGGTCTCGCCAGGCAGGGGCATTATTACCGTGTTAAGTTTGAGCATGCGGATTCGCATGATTTATCGGCGTTAAAAGATGAATTTGTTAACTATTGTTTGGGTATGACTAAAAAATGTCTTTAGATTCCATCAAGCTCGGTAAACGAGGGATAGGCGATTTCCGTTTCAGGCGGTTAGGCAGGCAGTTTTTGATTACCAACGAATTAGGCGAGTATAGTTTTTTAGACCCTCGCAGCTTTCAATCATTTATTTCAGGCGGTAACAAAAGATTGTCCATACTTAAGCTTGATGAGCTTTCCAATAAAGGATTTATCCCCGGGGCCCTGAATTCCGATGTATTGTCTTACCGTTATGCCCTGCGGAACCGTTTTCTATTCTCCGGTCCGTCATTGCATATTATTGTAGTGACATTGCGCTGCGACCACCGTTGCATTTATTGCCAGGCAAGTTCCCGGCCACAGGACGGAACAGGCTGGGATATGGATGAAAGTACCGCCGCAAAGGTAGTAGACACGATCCTTGAGGGCCCGAGCGACAATATCGCCGTTGAATTCCAGGGCGGAGAGCCGCTTTTGAATTTTAAGACAGTAAAGTTTATTATCCGTTACGCCCGCAGAGAAAATAAAACACGCAAGAAAAAAATTACTTTCACGCTGGTTTCGAATTTCAGCCATATGGACGATGAAAAGTTAGATTATCTTGCGACAAACGACGTAAGTCTATGCACTTCGCTTGACGGGCCCGAGGAATTGCATAATAAACACAGGATCACCGCCGGCGGCAGGAACAGCTTTCGTAATACCGTAAAATGGATCAAAAAGATCGATGAAAAGATCAAGGCGGGGGAATATAAACGCGGGATTAACGCTTTGGCTACGATAACCAGATATTCATTGCGCTATCCCAGGCGGATCGTGGATGAATACGTAAACTTAGGGCTAAGCGGTATTCATTTGCGTCCGGTAAGCCCTTTTGGGGCAGGCAGGAGCATCATCAATAAGACAATGGGTTTTACCGCCCGTGAATTCATGGATTTTTATAAAGAGGCGATGAGGCATATTCTAAAGATCAACAAAAAAGGTAAATATTTTTTTGAGAGGACGGCAAAGATTTTTTTAACCAAGATACTCAGCGATAATGACGAAAATTACATGGACCTGCGTTCGCCTTGCGGTGCGGGCGTAGGGCAGTTGGCCTATAATTTTAACGGAGACGTTTACACCTGCGACGAAGGCAGAATGCTCTCCGCGGGGCCCGCAGACGAGATCTTCAGGCTTGGCAATGTTAAGGCGGACCGTTACTGCGATCTGATAGATAATCCGACCGTAAAGTCTTTATGCCTCGCTTCTTGTTTAAGCAATCTTCCGCGGTGCAGCGACTGCGCGTATAAGTCCTATTGCGGGGTCTGCCCGGTTTATAATTATGCCGTTAGCGGGAACCTTTTTTCCAGGTGTATTAATGATAAATGCCGTATCCAGCGGTCCCAGCTGGATTATCTGTTTGCCGCTCTGCGGACACCGGCCAGGCATATCTATCAAAGCTGGATTAACATGCGGTAGAAAAGAGAGGAGAAGGCACGATAATGAGAAATGTCAATATGCTAATGGCGATTATATTGACGGTCTTTATCGCGGTGCCCGCCGGCATACTCAGGGCCGAAAGCCCGTGGCGAAATTATGACGAATGCGTAAGCGATTTTGACGTTAATAAGATCAACCTGTCAAAAGAACTATCCAGCCAAGACGCGAAGGCGTTCAATAAATTGCTCACCGGGGCTATTATCTGCCGCGCTATAATGCGCAACGATGTTTCACAATGCAAATATTTAATGTACGGGGATTCGTATGAATCGTGCAAGCGTTTGTTTCGGGAGTATAGAGCGCTGTTTGATCTGGCCAAGACCGGCCGGTTTTCTTCGGAATTGCAGGTTATTTTCCCGAAGATGACCGCGGATTTTGTCCGGGCTTTCAATAAAGGAGATGATAGTATCTGCGGGGCTTCCCAGAATTGCCGGGCGGTGATCAAGCAGGATGAGCGGATGGCCGACGATGCCCTGACAAAAAATCTCATCATCTTCATAAAGGCAGTCAAAAATTCCGATGCCGAGCTTTGTGGCCGCCTGAATGATAATCCGCAGGGGCGCATCCTGGAATTGTCACAGACATGCAGGGCCTTGGTGCTTGCTAATGAAAAGGCCTGCTTGGAATGTGACGGCGCCAAGCAAGCAATAGAAGCTTATTGTAATGCTGCGTTCCCCGCCCGGAGAGGGACGGCCAGCCCGGAGTTAAGGCCAAGAGAAAGGAGCACACGGTGAAGAAAAACAAGCCGCTAAGAAAAAAACGATCGGTTCTGCCCCAATTAAAAAAAGAGATCGTCGATTTTCTGCTGAGCGAGGAGGGCAGGATAACCGAGAAAAAAATAGCCAGGATCGGGATCAGTCTTGGCTTTTTGGCCCTGATGTCCAGGCCCGACAATGCCGCCGCACTCGGGGGGATGCCGGAACACACGAGCACCTTTACTCATCCTGACATCGCAAACCCACCCGGAGGGCATTATTCCCACGGCTCACATGCGTCCCATGCTTCGCACAGTAACCACGGTTCCGGCAACTGGTGCTGAACTTTCGTCCTGCGATGAGTTAAGCATATTCCTAAGCGCAGGATGCAATTTAAACTGCGCCTATTGTCATATTAAAAAGGAAGTATCCGTCGGAACGAAATTAAGCGCTGAGGCGATTGAGAAGGCAATAGGTCTATTCTTAAAAGCAGGCAGCACAACGAAGAAACAGATCTGTTTTACCGGCGGAGAACCGTTTCTTCAGGGAGAATTGTTGAGATCGGCCTCTTCCTTTGCCCGCCGGATGACGCCCGCCCATATTCAGTTATCCCTTAATATCGTAACCAACGCGACATTACTGCAAGAGAGCGACCTTTCTTTTCTACGGGGAAATAATATTGACCTTAAGA
>JAUYEC010000133.1 GCA_030691585.1 Candidatus Omnitrophota bacterium | reverse complement strand
CAAGAAGTTTGGCAAAATTAAAAGTATCCTGCAGGGTGGACTTATTTTCTCCCGGCCCACCAAGGATATAATAGCCGGTTATGGCAAGCCCGTATTTCTTACAGATCTTAATACCTTCTATAAACTGCTCATTGGTGATATCCTTGTCATAAATATCTTTCCTGATATGGTAATTGCCAGCCTCAACGCCGATACGCACGATCCTGCCTCCGGCTGCGGAAAAAGTCTTGATCCTTTCCTCATCGATCAGGTCCCCGCGGCTAAAACAGGATATGGGCAGCCGCTTGTCCATGCCGATAGCTTTATATTCAACGGCGAATTGTTTTAACCAATCCAGGTCAAAAGTAAATACCGGGTCAAACGTATGCGCCATGCGCATGTGCCTGTCCTTGTATTTCTCGTATTGATGCTGGATCTCGTGGGCAAAAGCTACAGGGTCACGCTTACGGAAATGCTTGCCGGGTATGCGCTGGCGCATGGGAAGTTCCGAACAATAACTGCAGTTATACGGACAGCAGCGGTTGCCGATAAAATAAAGCAGATTATTAAAAAACAGGTACTCGTCAATATCTTCCCAAATGTCATAATCCGGGATGGGAAGCTCGTCAATATTTTGTATGGGCGGAACGATCTTATTCCTGATGATACTGCCTAAATCTTTGACCCACATCCCCTCTATGCCGTCAAAGGCTCGCTTACCTTCAAGGGCATCGAGATACCCCTCCAGAGCGTATTCACCGTCGCCGATACAGGCGGCGTCAATATCCGCTATTGCCAGCGTCTCTTCCGTCTCCAGCGAAGCATGATACCCGCCGGCGACAACAGGAAGGTTATATTTAACCTTGACTCTGGCTGCCATAAGTTTTACGTAGTGTATATATAACGAGGTACAGGTGATACCTATAACATCCGGTTGATACTTTTTTATTTGGGCATCAAGATGCTGCTGCCAGTTTTTACGGTGAAAGGTAAAATCAATAATGGTTGCTTTATGTTTGGTGCGCTCGTTGATGTAGGTCGCCAGGTAAGTCAAACCCATATCCAGGATAGATACGTCACCGCTCAAGTTTGGATTGATTAAAGATATTTTCATAGGCACATCCCTCTAATTATGTTTAGAATTTAGAAAACCGATCCTCGCTAATACCGACGGTAATTTTAAGCCGGCCCTAAAGAGCCAGGCCGGGTTCCTTGATAAAAAATACGATATCCTGATCAGATTCTTCGGATGCGCGTAAAACCTCCTGGAAGCGCTACCTGCCAGTTCGCTGATGCGCTCCTGTGGCAGAGAACAAACTTGTTTATTGAGGTAAATTTTTTCCAATTCCGAACCCCTGAGTATGGATAATACAAAATAATTAGCAAAGGTGGAGCCGCAGTTCAGCGAATAATCCGCGGTAACTTTAATCGTTTCTTCGGTGTCACCGGGCAAGCCAAAAATATAAAAAACTATGGTCTGGATCCCGAACTTATTTGTCAGGCGCAGGACCTGCTTTAAGCTCTCTGCCTCCTGCGGATGGCGGTTGATGCCTTTTAAGACCTCGGGGTGAGCGCTTTGCAAGCCAAATGATAACGCGTCACATCCGGCCTGCTTCATCAATTTTAAGATCCTCTCTTGGTCCCTGGGTATGCTGAAAGGATGCAATACCGCGATCCACTTTATCTTGTAGGGTTTTTTTATCAACTTACGGCAAAATTCTTCGATCCAGGCGTAGGAAGTAATAAAGACATCGTCGTGGAACGAGATATATTTTACCTTATATTTGCCTGCCAATTCATCGATTTCCGCGATAACGTTATCCACACTCCTTCTTCTATATTTATGCCCCCATATTTTGTGAGAAACGCAGAAATGACAGGAATAAGCGCAACCCCGGGAAGTCATCATCGCCGCATAAGGTTTTTTCATGCCGAAGAGGAAAAAATCATAATAGGAACGGATATCGACTTTGGAGCGGTCCGGAAAAGGCAGGGCATCCAGGTTCTCGATAAAGTCCTGCGCTTTGTTACTGACAACGTTGCCGTTAAATTTATAGGTTATGCCCCGAACATCCTGAAGCGGGATATTGCCCAAATAATATTCCAACAACTGCTCTATGGTCCTCTCTGCCTCTCCGTGGACCACGACATCACAGCCATAATCAAGAAAATCGGTATTGGTCAATGTTGACGGCCCGCCCACCAGCACCGGTATGCCTAATGCCTCCTTGACCTTTTTGCTGTAAACCTTGACCTTGGCTTCCTGCGCGTCGGAACAATAGAATCCCGCTAAATCAAAGCCCTTCAGCCTGTCGATCAGCTTATCCAGATCAAACCTTTCAACCGTCTGGTCAAAGATATTCGTGCGCACGTTTTTTGCCTCCAGCACGGCGCTCAGATACTGCAGGCCCAGCGCCGGCCTGCGCTGGATATCGTAAGAAAGCTCATCGGTCAGGTAATAACTGCCGCCGCCCTGGGAGAGATAAATAAGCGCAGCTTTTTTGATCTGTCGGGCCATATCTTATTTCACCGTATAATTTGCGCTCATCTGGCTCTGCCAGCTATCACGGTCAAACTTGTACAAAACACAGTCATAATCAAGAGTCGCGTCGTCATTTATGATCTTATAATAGGCGATATCAGGGTGGCATTTCGAGAAAAAAGCAAAATTGTCTTTTGTGTCATAGAAATCGGCAAAATAGAGCGTTTCAATATCGGGATAAAGGCTGAATAAATATGCCAGGTATTGAATAAGAGATTCGCGGGTACCGTACTTATTATAACTTGTATGTATTTCATCGTAAATAATTTTTATTTTGTTATGGGTATACCAATCCATGTCATTATAAAAAATCGAACAGATCCCTCCGGAGGTATAAGGAGAAATGGTAAAAATAAAAGCGCTTCTGAACTTGCCGTCTTTTTTAAGCGGGGCATTTTTCAGGAGGAAATCCCCCACTTCTTTATAGCCGCGGCCGTATGGCCAGCCGTGAAATAAAGGAAAATACATATAACGGGCCCTATCGGCCGTATATTTCCGGAAGATATTTTTTACGCAAAAATCGATCTGGCGCAGGCTCAAAAACAAAGTCAAAACCACCAGGGCTGCCGTACCTGCAAAACGCCGCCTGCTATAAACATAAGCGCTCAAATTACCGATATAACTTATTCCTAATGCGGCCAATAGATACGGCATAGGCAAAATATAGATCCTCAACATATGATACGGATAGACATTGACAAACGCCGCAGTAGCGGCAATCAGCCAGGCCAGCGGGAATATCTGCCTTGTATCCAGCCGCTCCCTCTTGTATGCCCTGCGCGCTATATCAAAGAATAGCCCGAAAATACCGAAGAGAAAAAATAAATTTACCGCGGGATCATAACATTGCCTGTAGTATGAGGCCATGATCCTTGCCGATTCCGCAAGATCAAAGGCTACTTTGGCGTAACCCGTCCTGAAAGCGAATATGGAACTAAGAACAGATAAATATACCGTCCTGCCGTATATGGCCAGGGCCTTGTCCCCAAAAACAAAGGGTGCTCTGAACGGGCCGATGCCTCCGGCATAATAGGTATCCCTGTAGTGCCCGAATTGCTGCCCG
>JAUYEC010000062.1 GCA_030691585.1 Candidatus Omnitrophota bacterium | reverse complement strand
CCATCCGCACATTGAGATATCCAGGCGGCGGACCTTTTCCATAAGTTGTTCTTCATCGAGCTCTAGTATCGCCTTTATCGCCGCTTTATCTTTAATGGCTGCTTCTTGTTGCCGCTCGAAATGGGTCATGTCGGAGCTGGCTGCGATCAGGACCGAATTCTCAATGCCTTCCGCCTGAATTACCGCGGCTATTTCTTTACCCGTTTCAATTAATGCTGCCGTGTCCGCGGTCATAAAAGCAATAGGTACTATTTTAAAGCCGTTTTTGAAATATTGAAAGATCGGTATTTCCACTTCCAGCGAATGTTCGTCTAAATGCGCAAGGTTGTCGTTTACCAGGTGAATTGAGCCGGCCAGGATTTTTTTAGCCAGGGCGGCATCAATCTCCACCCGTCCCAAAGGTGTCTCCCAGGAGCCTTCAGCCATCAGGCTAAAAGGCGCTCCGTTGCCGGTGTGATTCGGCCCCAGGAGTATTATCTTCTCCGGTAAACTTATCCGGGAAACTGTTTCCACTGCTACCCTGCCGGAATACATGTAACCGGCATGCGGAAGCATGCAGGCAATTGCCGCGGATTTGACCGCCGTTTTATCCGCAAAAGCCTCGATCTGTTGCTTTAAGGCCTGCGCTGAAGACTCGTAGAATTTTCCGGCTACTGCCGGCGCCCTAACTGTCATAAAATAAATGTATTTGCAGGGACAGCATAATATGCCTGCCTGCCGGCAGGCAGGTTGTCCCTACATCGTGATGCTGCTTGTAGGGGCGGGTTTGAAACCCGCCCCTACAGAACCGTTTATATTACCGTTTCAAGGGCTCGTTCCAAATATTCCTTGCTCTTGAGCAGGTCTTGTGGGCTGGCCGGATGATGCGCCTCAATGACTTTAATTGTTTTTTTTGATAGATACGGCCGCAAAAAAGAAAAATCCAGGTTGCCTTTTAAGGGTGCCAGGTGATCGCGGCAACCGGATACATCATGCAGATGAATACCTACCATTACAGATGCGCAGCGCTCCAGAAAATCCTTGTGCCGGTTAATGCCTAGTTCTTCTATTACCTGCGCGTGCCCTGTGTCGTGCCAGTAGCCGACATTTGAACCTTTAAATCTTTTAAAGATCACACCGAGCTCATCCAGCGTCGGGATTTCGCGGTAATAAATACGGTTTTCCACTCCCAGGATTATGCGGTACTTGCGGGCATATGCCTCTAATTTTTCCAGGCTCTCCAGCGTATTTTTGAAATATGGAGCGCACAGGGATCTTCGTTGGCTGATATAACCATCGCGAATTTTACGGAATTCCGCGGAATCCCGGCGGCCTTGATTGTATAAAGCAATCAGGGCCTTTGTCCTATCGGGCATTTCTACTCGTCCGCAGTGCAGGACCACGGCCGCGGCACCGAGTCGCTTGGCCGTATCAATGCTTCTCTTGGCATAAATTACTGCCCTGGCCCGTTCTGGCGCGGACAAGGATGCCATTGAATAGCAATCAGGGAGAGCTACTTCCCTGGTGAATCCATCGGGTATGGGGCAAAAATTATGGACGCTGGTAATCTTTATTCCGAGTCTTTTGCGTGCAGAAAATACGCTCTTTAACATCGAGGCAGTCAGGTTAAAACTCAATTCTACTTGGTCAAACCCCGCCTTTTTTATTTCAAAGAGCATGCTTTCACCGGACCTGTGCCGGAAAGCATTCCAGGAAGCAGAAAGCGCTAAAGGCATTTTATTGCCTTCTCATCTTTGCCCGTTTTCTTCGGCGCTCGCTGGGTTTTTCATAATGCTTGCGGTCGCGGACTTCTTTTAAGATGCCTTCCTGCTCGATTTTTTTCTTAAAACGGCGCAAGGCAGCTTCAAAAGATTCGTCTTTTTTGACTTCAATCTGTGACAATGCGATCATCTCCTTTCATGAGGATAATATTTTTTACGTAGGGGCGGGTTTGAAACCCGCCCCTACAGGACTTCTTATTATACCACCACTTAATTATATGTCAATTCTGAAAGGTGATGGTAAGCGTAAAGGGTATCTGGGGATAATCTAACTCTGCGGGGAATTTCGGGAAGGGCGCCGCATCTTTGACGCTGGATATGGCAATCTCCCTTAAATACGGGCTGGGGCAGGATGTTTCTTCTACCAGGCGTATTTGCCTGAGGTTACCGTCGCTGGCGATGACAAAAGAAACCGTGACTTCCCCTTCTTCCCTGCCGGCATAATTCTGTTGGTAGGCGGCGCGCTTGATCCTTTCGCGGCCGAACTGGTAATAGCCGATGTAGGCGGGGTTTTTGGCAATATTGACATCCGGGCTGGATAGGGTTATTTTTTTACTGACAGCGGCGCCAGAGCGGGATTTGATAAAATCCGTGCCCTGAAGAAGGCGGCCGCGCGCCATGGAATCCGGTTTTTCAACCTTTGAAGGCCCGCCTGCCTGGTTAAACGAAGGCGGCGGCAGGCGGCTGGCGGCAATGATCTTAGACGGCATTTTTAAGAACAAGTCGCTCTTGGCGGTCCCTTTTTGGCCCTTTTGTTCAGGCGCTTTGACCCCTCGTAAATAGTTAACTTCTATCTGTGCCGCGTTTTTTTGGGCGGGAATGATATTAAAATCCGTGCCCTTGAAGAAAATAACGCTGTGGGCAACGACTGAGATGCTCAATGCTAATTTAAATACCCTGCCGTTCTCCATGGCTATAAATTATCACAATGCGCCTTTGTTTACAAGAGGATTGTAGGGGCGGGTTTTAAACCCGCCCCTACAGAACTATTTTTTAAAATTCAGCTTTTAGCGAACCGTCCACGGAAAAACCCGCGGAAGGATAATCTTTGATCACCTGATATTTTTTACCCTGCAGGTTCTTTAAAGAAAGGTAGCAGGTAATGTCTTTATTAATTTTTTTGGAGATATCGAAGTTGAGTACCATAAAACTCTTTACTTTGATGAGATTGGCGGCATCGTGGAACCTGAGGCCGGTGTATTGGCCTTTTAGTTGGAAGGTGAAACCGGCCGGGCCCCTGTAAAGCAAGCCCAGGTCGTATTTTCCCTTAGGTTGATAGACCAGGTACTTATTTGTTTTATCGTCTTTGGCGCGCAGGAAAGTGTAACAAAAGTTCAGGTCGAGGTCCGGCAGCGGGGACACCGTGCTTTCAAGTTCCAGGCCGTCAATTATGGCGGTCCCGATATTAGTGGGAGACCATACGCTGTCTAGCTCCGCCCAATTGATCAACTCATCAAATATGTTATGATAGTAGGTCAGGCCCGCCGAGACATACTTGTTGATCTTGGAATCCATCCCGGCTTCAATGGTTATGCCCTTTTCTGGTTTCAGGTTGGGGTTGCCTTCTTCTGCGCCGAACCACGTATTTCCCCACCAGTAATCTGTTCTTGGCCAATACAGATCGTTAAACGTCGGCGCTCGGAATGAGCGGCTCACCAGGAAATGCGCCTTATTATTTTCATTAAACCTGTATCCGGCGTTAAAATTGGGATTGACGGAAGCGCCGAAATTGGAATAATCGTCTACGCGCAGGCCCAGGCCCAAGTCGAGCTTATCCATAAGTGTTAGCTTGTTCTCGATGAAGCCGGCGTTGACGTCGTATTGGTGTTTAGCCGAGGTTGTGCTGTCGTTAAAATTTCCCACATGGTCGTAGCCAACGACCAGTTGATAAATACCGCCGAATTCCTGGTTATATTGCGCCCCAAACCCGCGCGTATTAGTGGTGTGAATGTATTTGGCGGCCGGGGTAAGGCTCTTTTGGTTGAATTCCAACCTGTCGTAGTTATTATAGGCACGGGCTATGAACCCAACTGTTTTGACTGGTTTAAATTCCCATTTCAGGTCCAGGAAATCCTTGCGGTTGTCTTGCTTGTCTTCCGGGGTGGGGCTGTCGATCTTGCCGGGCGTGCCGCTGTGGTCTTTATAATAACCGCAATTAAAAGACAGGCCCATATTGTCAGTGAGGGTGTATTGAAGCTTGGTGTTAAAATCCTTGGAAGAGAATTCGCTGTTTGTGCGGAAGCCTTCCGTGCTGATATACCCGCCGTTTATGATGTAGCCGAACCTGGAGATTTTTCCGCCGTGCGAGAGACGTTCAGTAAAGGAGCCGAATTTACCGTAACCGGAGTTAACTGTGGTCTGAAAACCGGTTTTCGGCGGATTCTTGGTGATGATGTTGACGACGCCACCCATAGCTGCTGAGCCGTAAAGGCTTGATGCCGGGCCGCGCAATACTTCGATTTTCCTGATATCATCCAGGGGCAGAGTGGTTAGGTCAACCGTGCCGTCGCGGGGATTATTTACCGGCCTGCCGTCAACCATGACCAGGACCTGCGCCGCGCTTGAGCCGCGCATGCGGATATTTTTTGTGCTTCCGATACCGCCGTAATCGGTTATATTGGTTGATGGAAGATTGGTTAACAATTCCGCTGTGTCGGTGGCGACGGCGCCGTCAATCTGTCCGGATGTGACAATGTTGACTTCGCGGCTGGCCTGATCATAATCAGATTCCACGCGCGTGGGCGTAACCACGATCCTCTCCATGGTTACCTCCTCTTCGCCAAAAACATAACCGATGCAGATAAAAAATAACAATACCGCCCAGAAGAATACCTTTGCCGCAAAAACTCTACTTTTCATCTTATCCCCCTTCCTCTCCATACGAGAGTACTATCCGCGATAGGCAGTCGGCCGGGCTCGTTGACTACCTAGTCATTGCGAGGAGCGGTTTGTGCGACGAAGCAAACTTGATTTTCTGAGATTGCTTCGCTTCGCTCGCAATGACGAATCAACTTTACCGTTGCGTGGCAGCACCCAGGATCAATACTGGGATTTCCTCTACCTATCCGGTCTAAGTTCAACTATATTCTTTGATATCCAGAAACCAGTGTTTCCAGAAGCCTTCTTTGAGTATTGGCTCGCTTTTAATGATTCTTATCGCTCTTTTAAAAATCGGGCCGTCTATGACCAATGTGTGGAATTCGCCGTTTTCTCCGCAGGGGCAGGAATTCTTTGCTTTTAATTCGGCGATAAGATCACTGGTAATGGTACGGCCGATGAATTCCCTGCCTAGCTTTTCCTGACAGCTAACAATAATGGCTTTGAAGCCGAGATTCACGAATTCCTCTACGATATTTTCCGGTTTATTGTTCCAGAGCGGCTCAATAGGGGTAATATCAATATCTTTACAAACGCGTTCGACCCAATTCACCTGATCCAGAAGAAAAATATCCCCGAAAACCATATGCGTTATCCTGTGCTTCTTCAATCCGGTTACCGCTTCCTTAAATTCTTCTTCGTATTTTTTCATATCTGCGGTAGTCTCCTTCTGTACCAGCGGTATACCGATCAATTCGGCTTGTAATTTCATCAAACCGGATTCTATTCCATGGAAACAGCCCCGTTTTGATTCCCTGGAGATAAAATTCAATAGGTATTTTACGTCGTAGCCCTGACGCAGCGCCTTGTAACAGGCAAGACAGCTGTCTTTTCCGCCGCTCCAGGAAGCTAAAGCCGCAAGTTTATCCATTGGTCTACCTCCGTAGGAATAAGATACTAAAAAGCACGGCTGTTTCTACGATTTCGCAGGCGGCACCCAGCGTATCACCTGTTATTCCGCCGATTTTGGAATTAATGAAACGGGCAAATGAATACGCGCTCAGGCCGGCCAGTAATAAAACCAGGATGCCCCCAAATGGCCAGGCCACGATCACTATACCCAGGGTGATCAGGCTGCAAATTAATACGATCCTGTAATTAATACCTTGGATGAAAATTTTTGCCTTGCCATCCTGGCGGGCATAGGGAAAAAAGAACATCAGCCCGACCAATGCCCAGCGGCTTAACACACACATCAGGATTAATGCGGGTATGAACATCCGCCTGTCTATGGAATAGAGAAAGGCGATTTTTAGCAGGATGATTATAATTATACTTAAAATTCCCATTACACCCGTGTGCGAGTCGCGCATAATGCG
>JAUYEC010000038.1 GCA_030691585.1 Candidatus Omnitrophota bacterium | reverse complement strand
AAAGTGAAATGGTTCAGCGACCAGAAAGGTTACGGATTTATTACTCCTGAATCCGGGGATGATGTTTTTGTGCATCATAAATCGATCCAGGGGGAAGGTTTTAAATCCTTAGCCGAAGGCCAGGAAGTTGAGTTTGATATTGAAAAGGGCCCTAAAGGCAATCAGGCGGTAAAAGTTACCAAGGTTTAACAGTTAGAAGTCTGTCCGGGGCTGTTCCCGGGCCGATAAGTCAGAAGTAAAAAGGCCTGAGTATATAAGCGCAGGCAGAGAGGAAGTATAATGCATACCGGTAAAATCAAGAAAGTAGTGCAGGAAAGAGGATTCGGTTTTATCAGCGACACCGACGGAAGAGAAGTGTTTTTTCACCAAACCAGCCTCGTGGATACGCAATTCGCGGCCTTGAAGGCGGATCAGAGTGTGGAATTTGAGATCGAAGACTCCCCTAAGGGCCCCCGCGCTGTGAATGTGCGTGTTGTAAACGCCTAAATTAGCCTGCCATGAGAGTCGTCCTCGTTGAACCTCGTTCAACAACCGCCAACGTATACTCTAAACTGCCCATGCCGCTCCTGGGCCCGGTATATTTGGGGACTATCCTAAAGAATCAGGGGCATGATGTCCAGATATACAAGGAAGACATCTATGCCCCCGATTACTCAAAAATAGAGGCCGACCTCATCGGTATTTCTATTCTGACATCGACCGCTAACCGCGGCTACGAGATCGCACGGTTATTCCCTAAAGAAAAAGTTATTATAGGCGGAGTGCACGCCAGCCTCCTGCCCGAGGAAGCCAGCAAGTTCGCCCGGCAGGTGGTGGTGGGGGAGGCCGAGGGGGTCATCAGCGACATCGTTGGCGGCAGGATCACAGACGCGATTGTCCGCGGCAAGCCGGTTGAGAACCTGGATTCTTTGCCCTACCCTGATTTTTCCTTGATCAAAGGTTACCGTCTGCCTGCGTTCATGTCGCCGATCTCAACCTCGCGCGGCTGCCCCTTTGACTGTAGTTTCTGTTCGGTAACCAAGGTGTTCGGCAGAAAGTACCGGTTCCGCAGCACCGAGAACATTAAGCATGAATTAAAGGGAACCAGGGCCAAAAATATTTTTTTCTGCGATGACAATTTTACCTCTTACCCCAAGCGCACGCGGGAACTGCTGAATTTTCTTGCTTCGGGCCCGACGCGGCCCTGGGCCTGCCAGGTCCGCTGTGATGTGGCTAAAGATGAAAGCCTGCTGGCATTAATGGCTAAAGCCGGGTGTGCCGTCGCCTGCATTGGTTTTGAGTCCATTAACCACAAAACCCTGAAGGCCTATGACAAAAAGCAGACCATTGAAGAGATAATACACGCTATCAGGTCTTTCCATAAAAAGAAGATCAAGATCCACGGCATGTTTGTCTTAGGCGGCGATGATGACGACGATAAAACGGTGTGGGAGACTGTGCGTTTTGCCCTGAAGCACAAGATCGATACTTTGCAGATGTCCATCTTGACCCCGTTTCCGGGGACAAGGGTGCAGCAGGAGTTGGAAAAAGAGAACAGGATCTTTAACAAGGATTGGTCGCTCTACGACGGCCAGCATATTGTCTTTACCCCGAAATTGTTATCCGCCAGAGTGCTGCAGGCAAATGTGCTGGAGGCATACGCTAAATTTTACTCCTTGTATCATTCTTTTGCATTGCTGGCCAAGCTGCATTTTAGGAACGCGCTCTTTCGCCTGATGGGTTATAAGATCATCAGGGAATGGTTGCGGCATAACCGCAGTATGCGTTGGCTTGCGCAGGAAGGCGGATGAGACATGAAAAAGACTAAGACTTCGCTAAAGGGCAGGATATGCAAGGTTCGTCATTGCAAGCATATCTTAAGCATCTATAATCATGAAGCATATTGCCATGTCCACCTAGGGCAAATTGATAAGTTCGATAAACATAAGAGTTATAAAGCATAAACTGCTAAATCCGGTGCGATAAAAATATCGCCTTGTCAGGCCCTGGTTTATGTGTTACACTTACCTTATAATACAGCCACGGATAGAACATAGGGGTTTTATGGCCGTGTCAAAGGTACGACATTCTGGAGGGGATGTTAAGGGTCAGTTAGCTGGCCCTATTTTTTTTGTCTATGCGGCATGAAAAAATATGATTTCGCCTAAATCAACGCTTATTTTGTTTTTAACGGTTTTTTTCTCCCTGGGTATGGCGCCCAAGCCTCCGGATAATATCGCACCGCAGGTCTCCATCACAGTTCCGTCAAACAACGCTACGATTTCCGGCATTGTCAACATCCAGGCCCAGGCCACGGATAATAGAGGCGTATCTAAGGTTGAGATATATGTGGATAATGCCTTAAAAGCCACTGGTTATGCTGCGTCGGCCAGCTACGCCTGGGATACCAGCGCAAGCCCAAATGCGGCGCATACCCTCAAAGCAATTGCCACCGATAAAAGCAATAATACAGCGCAAGCCCAAATTAACGTTACCGTAAATAATGCTGTGCCACCTACGCCCGGAGGCGTTGGCGGACAGGTCCCCGTTTCCCTATCCGTTGTCTCAAGTTTTTCTAATATAAACAAATCCGCTGCCCAGGCCATAGACAATAATCTCTCTACCTATTGGCAGGGCCAATATAGCACCTTTTTCGGCCGTAAGACTTTTACCAGTTGGTGGCTTCGTCTCGACCTGGGTAAGCCCTATGACCTGGCCAAGATATCCATCTTCTGGGACAAGGCCTACGGCGCAGCCAATTATTCCATCCAGGGCTCAAACGACTATACCACCTGGGCCAACCTGCAGACTAATTTATCTTCCGCGGGCGGCTCAACCAATCCAAACCAAAAAGACCATCTGATCACCGGCACATACCAGCATATCCGCGTCTTTATTAACAAGGCTCAACTGCTGTATCCCAGGGTCTATGAAGTCAAGATTTATCGCGTCGGCGCGCCTCCTGATACCCAGGGCCCGACTTTAGAGATAACCTCGCCCAAAGACGGGGAGGTGATAAGATGAAGAAGATGAAGAGAATAATTTTTCTAGTATTGTTTTTATGTTTAGCTGCAACTTGTTTAGTCTACGCAGATAATACTAATATATATAAGAGGTGGGATATTTATTTAGGCGTTGGTTCAATAAATGTCCATGAA
Organism: Candidatus Omnitrophota bacterium; assembly: GCA_030691585.1. GTDB lineage: Bacteria > Omnitrophota > Gorgyraeia > Gygaellales > Profunditerraquicolaceae > JAUYEC01. The sequence continues at coordinate 2,268 of JAUYEC010000038.1, read as the reverse complement.
GAAAAAGTATCTTTTTATAAGGATGGGAGTCAGACATTTTTTAATAATGATACCGTACAGTTACTACCAACGTCCTCATACAGCTTTACAGTTACTCAATATCCCAATGGGATGATTTTTGGAAGCTATAGCATTCCAAATTGGATATCCGAATCTCTCCTTGGCAATGTAAGTGGTAATACCACAGCCTTTAAGATAAATTATTATGCAACTGGCAATATGCATGATGATTTTAGTTTGCAGAACTATGAAGAAAGCGTTGTGCAGAACTTTTCGGGTACTATTTCAGGCGATACCATTACAGGTACGCTTGGGGGATCCTATTTTGAAAAGCGGGAAGTTGTTTATAAAAAACCCGGCCAAGTTGTCAAGACTATTACCACCACTACAGGATCAATCAGCGGTACTTTTGATGTAGAAATATTAAACTATTACCCGGGGGATTTACACACAACTATTATTTCTGGACCCCAGGGAAGCAATAATGCTCCTAACGTTACTTTTGTTTGGGAGGGTTCGGGAGGCTCTGGCGGCATCAGAGGTTATTATTATCAATTAGATTTTCAGCAGCTGCCGGTTTATACTACCAATACGAGTGTTACTTTTAACAATTTGAATTCCAGCCAACATACATTTTCCGTGGCTGCAGTAGATGGCGCCGGGAATATTGATCGAGCCCCTCCCCTTAGAATCTTTAGTGTTGGTGGAGTAACTCCGCCAAATCCCTCACAAGCAAGCCAGTTCGGCCAACCAGCTCAACCTGGCAATCCGGCCGTGGTAGGCGATCCAATAAATTCTGTAACCGGTAATATGTTTAGCATTATTCCAGATTTAACTCTCCCTGGTAAGGGCCTGAATTTTTCCTTTACCCGCACCTATAATAGTCGATCAACAGATAGCGGCCCCTTAGGTTATGGTTGGACACATAGCTATAATGTTTATCTGAATCAGGATACAACAAAGCAGCTAGTCAGTATTAAAGACGAGCAATCAAGGGAATTTTTATTTGCTGATAACGGGGATGGTACCTATGTTAACCAGCGTGGTGAGTACTCCACTTTAATCAAGAACCAGACTAACTTCACCTGGACTAAAAAAGACGGCTTACAGTATATATTTGACTCAATCGGAAAGCTCACCCAGATCAAGGACCGCAACGGCAATACCATAACGCTTTCGTATGATACCAAGAACCAATTGGCGACCATCACGGATACAGCCGGCCGCAAAGTCAATTTGACTTACGACAGCCAGGCTAGGATTATCCGTCTTACTGATGCTGCGGGCCGTAATATTACCTATACTTATGGTACGGATTCCAACCTTACCCAGGTAACCGACCCTGCCGGAAATTCCACCACCTATGATTACGACGCCCAGCATAATATCACTCGCAAAGTAGATGCCCTGGGTAAATCTACTTATTTTACTTATGATTCCTCTGACCGCTGCACGTCTTCAAGCGGAGAGGGGAACCTGGGCCGCACCACTTTGAGTTTTGACCCGGCCAATAAAAAGACCACTGCTACCGATTCAAAAGGCAACGCCGCGGCTTATTATTACAACGAAGATTTTATGATCACCAAGATCGTTGATGCCAAGGGCAACGCGTCTACCTCAACCTGGGATAAAGATTTTAACCGCACAGCGCATACCGACGAGCTCGGCCGCGTTATAAATATGGAGTATGACACCAAGGGTAATCTGGTTAAGATGACTGATCCTTTGGGAAAAGTGACTGCCTTTACTTACGAGCCGGCTTATAATTTAGTTAAAAGTATAACTGATAATCAGGGAAATCTTACGGCTAACACCTACGACGCAAAAGGTAACCTTACTAAAGTAACCGATGCCATGGCCGGCAATACGCTTTATTCCTATGATGCCGCGGGCCTTGCGACCAGCAGCCAGAATGCCCTGGGTAAGACTACTAATTTTACCTATGATGCAGCGGGCAATATTACCCAGGTTAAAGATGCTTCGGGTGCTGTTATCATCAATACCTTTGATGCCGCAGGCAATATGCTTACGACAAAAGATCCGCGGGGCAACACCACGCAATTTGCCTATGACAGCCTCAACCGCCTGTTTAAAACCACCTATGCCGATAACTCTACGCTGGCTTATGTTTATGACGCCGCAGGCAACCGCACTGCAGTTACTGACCCTTTAGGCAAAACTACTTATACTGCTTATGACCAGGACCACCGCGTAAAGTCCGTGGCCAATGCTTTAAATTACACCACAAATTATGACTATGACACCGAA
>JAUYEC010000003.1 GCA_030691585.1 Candidatus Omnitrophota bacterium | reverse complement strand
TATAATCAAAAAAAATTAGCTTTTGTGCACGATACTTTTGAAGCGCTTGCCCGCGCCAAAAAAGGGCAGATTTCGGCTAAAGAATTAGAGTGCTTTGAGATGGAGGCCTGCCCGGGCGCCGGTTCCTGCCAGGGGCTTTATACTGCCAATACCATGGCCTGTTTAACTGAAACCATGGGCATGTCTTTACCTGGCTGCGGCACGGCCCTGGCAGTCTCCGCTAAAAAACGCCGCATTGCACAGGCCAGTGGCGAACGTATCGTGGAGTTGGTAAAGAAAAATATTTGCCCGCGAGATATTATTACAAAAAATTCGCTGGAGAATGCTATTTTTGTGGATATGGCTCTAGGTGGATCGACTAACACCGTCTTGCACTTGATGGCTATTGCCAAGGAGGCAGGAATAAAATTAGATTTAGAGACTTTTGATAGGATCAGCCGTCACGCCGCGCATATCGCTAATATCGAGCCGGCAGGCGCGCATTATATGGAAGACCTGGAATTTGCCGGAGGGATCCCCGCGGTATTAAAGCGGTTGAAGGTCAAACATAATAATACACTTAATGTCAGCGGCCAAAAGACATTTGATATTGCAGGCCAAGCGAAGATTTTTGATCAGGATGTGATCCGTCCGTTAAATAAGGCATATCATAAGCAGGGCGGCATCGCGGTTTTGCGCGGAAACCTTGCTCCGAATGGAGCAGTGGTCAAGCAGGCGGCGGTAAGCCCTGCGATGATGAAATTTGCGGGGCGCGCTAAAGTTTTTAACCGCGAAGAAGAAGCAATGCAGGCGATCATGGCAGGCAAAATCCATAAAGGCGACTGTGTGGTCATTCGTTATGAAGGGCCTGCAGGCGGCCCGGGCATGCGCGAGATGCTTGCCCCTACTGCGGCTATCGTGGGCCTGGGTCTTGCAGATTCAGTGGCGCTTATTACCGACGGCAGGTTCTCCGGCGGGACCAAAGGGCCGTGCATTGGGCATATTTCGCCTGAGGCAAGCGCTCGAGGGCCGATCGCTATCCTAAAGGATGGCGATATCATTGATATTGATATACCCGCTCGAAAAATATCGGCAAGATTAAGCCCGGCCGAGATAGAAAAAAGATTCAGGAGCTGGAAGCCGGTCCCGTTGAAAATTAAGACTGGATATTTAGCAAGATATTCCAAATTGGTAAGTTCCGCGGATAAGGGAGCAATTTTAATATGATCGGCGCGCAAATTTTGATGGAGTCTTTGATACGCGAAGGTGTAACGGCCATGTTCGGCTATCCCGGCGGACAGGTTCTGCCTATTTTTGACGCGCTATACGATTCGCCGATAAAGTTTATCCTTACCCGCCATGAGCAGGGAGCGGTGCATGCCGCAGACGGCTATGCACGGGCCACGGGTAAGGTCGGTGTCTGCCTTGCCACCAGCGGGCCGGGTGCCACAAACCTGGTTACCGGTATTGCTAACGCCTATATGGATTCCATTCCGATAGTCGCGATTACCGGGCAGGTAAAAAGTTTTCTTATCGGCAACGACGCCTTTCAGGAGGCGGATGTTACCGGTATTACCCGGCCGATCACTAAGTATAATTTTCTGGTTAAAGATGTGCGCGACCTGACTAGGGTGGTGCGCGAGGCCTTTTATATCGCCTCAACCGGCAGGCCCGGCCCGGTCGTTATAGACATACCTTCGGATATCCAACAGCAGAACACGGAGTTCGTCTGGCCGGAGAAGGTGGCGATCCGCAGTTACCATCCTACGTATTTCGGCCATCCCGGACAGATAAAAAAAGCGGCAAAACTGATTTCTTCCAGTAAGAAGCCGGTGCTTTATGTCGGAGGCGGAATAATTTCAAGCGCAGCGCATCAAGCCCTGCGTGAACTTGCGGAAAAGATCCAGGCACCGGTAACCTGGACCCTGATGGGCATTGGCGCGTTTCCTTCAGCGCATCCGTTTGCTCTCGGTATGCTTGGCATGCACGGCACCGCTTATGCAAACCACGCCGTAACCGCAGCGGACCTGATTATTGCCGTGGGTGCGCGTTTTGACGACCGTGTAACAGGAAGGACCGATACTTTCGCCCCGACCGCAAAAATAATCCATATTGATATTGACCCGTCCTCTATCAGCAAGAACACCCGGGTGGACGTGCCGATAGTCGGGGATGCCAAGAATATCCTGGGTGAGCTCTTAGAGCAGATCAAGAAGCGCCCGGACACATCCGCCTGGTTAAAAGAGGTGGATGGTTTGAAGAAAAAATACCCTCTGCGCTATAAGGACGGCGACAAGATCAAGCCGCAGTACGTGGTGGAGCAGATCTGCGAGGCAACAGGCGGGGAGGCGATCATCACCACTGAAGTCGGCCAGAACCAGATGTGGGCGGCGCAGTGGTATAAGCACAGCCATCCGCGCACTTTTATTTCTTCGGGCGGCCTGGGCACGATGGGATTTGGATTTCCCGCGGCAATGGGGGCCAAGGTTGGCTGCCCGGATAAGACGGTCATTGATATCGCCGGCGACGGTTCGATCCAGATGAACATCCAGGAACTGGCTACCTGCGTCTGTAATAAAATTAACGTCAAGATCGCCATTTTAAACAACGGGTATCTGGGCATGGTCAGGCAGTGGCAGGAGCTATTTTACAAGAAGCGTTATTCTCATGTCTGCATAACGAGCCCCGATTTTGTAAAACTGGCGGAAAGCTATGGCGCAGTCGGTATAAAAGTTACTAAAAAAGAAGATGTGCGCCCGGCAATAGAGAAGATGCTTTCAATTGAGAATACCGTGATCGTGGATTTCCGCGTGGAGCCCGAGGAGAACGTCTATCCGATGGTGCCGGCGGGCGAGGCGATTAATAAGATGATTGAAGGCCTCGCTTAAAAAACTATAAGTTCTGTGGGACGTAGGACGTGAGGACGTAGGACGTAAAAGCAAAAAAACGTCCAACGTCCAAGCGAGCGAAGCGAACGGACGTCCTACGGAAACGGAGTAACTATGAAACATACAATATCAGTTCTGGTTGAAAATAAATTCGGAGTTCTGGCGCGGGTTGCCGGGTTATTCAGCGCCCGCGGATATAATATCGCCTCTCTGGCGGTCAGCGAGACGCTGGCGCCGGATACTTCCTATATGACCATTGTGGTTGAGGCCGAGGACGAGAAGATATTGGAACAGATAAAAAAACAGCTGAACAAGCTCATTGACGTTATCACGGTCACGGATTTCACCAATAAAGAACACGTGGACAGGGAATTGATATTAGCCAAGGTCAACTATTCCGCGAAAGATAAAACCAGATTGGAAATTTTGTTGAACAAATACGGGGCTAATATTGTCGAGCGTAAAGGTAGTGTAGCTGTTATTGAAGCAGTGGGCAAGCAGGACCGGATCAGGGAGTTATTGTTGGCGTTGGATAAATTCGGGGTCAAGGAATTAGTCAGAACAGGAAGAATAGCGCTAGCATTGTAGGGGCGGGTTTAAAACCCGCCCCTACAGTACGCTCACGAAAGGAGAACCACAATGCTTAAGATTTACTACGATAAGGACGCGGACCTGGAGATTTTAAAAGACAAAACAATCGCCATCATTGGCTACGGCATCCAGGGTCGCGGACAGGCGCTCTGCCTGCGTGATTCGGGATTGCGGGTGGTGGTTTCCGAAATGGCCGGTACACCCAATTATGAATTGGCCAAGCAGGACGGATTTGTTCCTGTTTCTGCCGAAGAGGCGGCCAAGGCAGGCGATATCATCCAGATATTGACCCAGGACCACGTCCAGGCCAAAGTATATAAGGAAAGCATTAAACCAAATCTTAAAAAAGGTAAAGCACTTTGTTTTTCTCATGGGTTTAACATCCGTTTTAAGCAGATCAAACCGCCGAAGAATGTGGACGTGTTCATGGTTGCTCCTAAAGGGCCGGGTGCTTTGGTGCGCAGGATGTATGAAGAGGGTAAGGGTGTTCCGTCTCTGGTTGCTATCTATCAGGATGCCACGGGAGATGCTCTAAAGATCGCCCTGGCTTACGCTAAAGGTTTAAGAGCCACTCGCGCCGGAGTGATTGAAACTACATTCGACGAGGAGACCGAGACCGATCTCTTCGGCGAGCAGGCAGTGCTTTGCGGCGGAGTGACCGAGATGATCAAAGCCGGGTTTGATACGCTGGTGGATGCCGGATACCAGCCGGAGATCGCTTATTTTGAAGTCTTGCATGAGTTAAAATTGATCACTGACCTGATCCAGGAAACAGGGATTTCCGGGATGCGCCGCCGCGTTTCCAATACCGCTTGTTACGGTGACTTGACCCGCGGGCCTATGATCATTACTGAAAAAACACGCAAGACGATGCAGAAGATCCTGAAGAGCATTAAAACCGGAAAGTTTGCCCGCGAATGGATAAAGGAAAATGAAACCGGCCGCGTTAATTTTGACAGGTTGATGCAGGCGGGTGACACGCATAAGATCGAGGAAGTGGGCAAGAAACTGCGCGAAATGATGCCATGGATGAAGAAATAACGGAGACTAAATGACAAGAAAATTATGGGCCGCAATTTTATTATTGGCGGTTGCGGCATCCATTTCAATCTATGTCTATCAGAAGTCGCGGTTGGTAAAAGTAGCTTCTTTAGAACACATTACTCCTAATAACGAGTTGATCTATTATATTTATTCTTATGATCTGGATAATACGATCAAGGAATTTCATTCCAGCCCGCTTTTTCTTAAGATCTCCGGACTAAGCCTATACAAAGAATACCTTGCCCCCAAGTTACAAAAAATACAGGGCATAAGTCCTAATTTAACCGACCTAGTGACCCAGGATACTGCCTTGGCGACATTTTCTTTAGGCAAGCCCGGGCAGATAGCGGATTTTCTCTTTCTGTCGCGCCTGGATATGAAAAAATACCCCCAAATTAAAAAAAAGATCGCCGAGTTTTATCTGTCCCAAATAGCCAGGGAAGATTTTAGTGTCAGGGAATACGAAGGCATACAAATAACGAATTTTAAATTTCCACAGGAGGATTTGTCTTTCAATGCGGCAATAGTTTCGGATGTGCTATTGATCAGCAATAATCTAGCCGTTATCGAAGAAAGTATAGGTTTATTTAAGAAAAAAAGCGTTGATAGTTTGTATAATTTCGCGGATTTCCAGAAAATAAAGAGCAGGCTAAAAAAGGAAACACTGCTCTGGGGTTATCAGAATTGTGTCAATTACGCCAAGCAAATGCTGCTTCTCTTTGAGTCCCAGGATCCCGACCCCAGGACAGCTAAGGGATCAGCGATATATTTGAAGACGATGCGCCCCATATTGAATATGGCCAACGTATTTAAAGAGAGCATTTTTTATCTGGACTACAGCGATTTAAAAGACGGCATTATGTTTAAGGGTTATGCCACATTTGACCGGAGTAAGGACGAAATCGGTTTTTTGGATACGATGATTTCTGACCGCTTCCTAGATAAAGGTGTTTTTAATTTGATACCAAAAGACATCTTTGTTTGTTATGCCGGCAGGCTAAATGCCCTTAATTACTGGAATTTTTTAAAAAAAATATTATTGTCCATGCAAGAGGCGATAAAAGACGAGTTGCAGGCCGGTCCCCAGCAGATGAGGTCGTTTAGCCTGGGAGAAGGGCTTAAGCAGGTTGATGTTTTTTTAGAGGTAAGCATAGAAAAAGATATTCTCCCTTTATTGGAAGACAATTCTGGTTTTGTATTTGCGGATATAAATGAAATTAATTTAGCGGTTCCGCAGCCAGCAGCGGTTGTTCCTGAGGCTCAGTCTGCGGTCCAGGCGCCGCCGTCTATGCCCATGGTGTTTCCTCAAATCTATGGATTTTATGAGGTAAAGGACCGTGCGAAGTTGCAGGATCTCCTGCAAAAGGCAACTGTGAATTTAGTAAAAAAAATCAGTGATATAAAAAAGGAGCAAGATAAGCAAATGCTAATGCAGGCACAGGCCAGTATGCCACCCGCTCAGAGCCAGGGCTACAATCCGGCCGCGCAGCCAGCAACCACACAAGAGGAGCCAATAACGTTTAAAACTGATATTTACAAAGGCGTGAATATTTCTTATCTGGCGCTCTCAAATTTTCCAGTCGCAGAATTTAAACCCAATTACGTAATTTTGGACAAGTATCTTATTTTTTCATTCTCGATTCGGATGACAAAGCAGATCATTGATGTCTATAGCAAGGCCGACGATTCAATTGCTTCTAATTTTGATTTTAAAACAGTTCAAAATAAACTTGATCCGGATTACTACAATATGATGTTTTTTGATCTTAAAAGGTTGATAAACAGCATTAAGTCTTTAAAAATTTATAATAAGTTTGACAACACCAATATCGGCGCGCCAAAAGGTCTTTCCAAACAAAAAATAGACGATATCCTGGATGTATTGAGCAATATCTCAAAATTGTCCGTTACCAGCAGAATGTCTGATGCAGAAACAATAGAATCGTCTTCTTATATTGAAATTGAGGGCTTACAATGAACGTATTGAGCGCTTAACATTAAAGGAATATATTAGCGATGGAAAAAATCATTATTTTTGATACGACTCTAAGAGACGGGGAACAGGCGCCGGGTGCGTCGATGTCCAGCCCCCAGAAATTGGAATTGGCTTACCAACTGGAGAAGCTGGGCGTTGACGTGATCGAGGCGGGTTTTCCTATCGCCAGCCCCGATGATTTCAAGGCGGTAGAGGCGATCTCAAAGAATATCAAAAAGAGCGCGGTCTGCGGATTGGCCCGCTGTATTAAAGCCGATATCGTTGCGGCGCATAATTCTTTGAAAAAGGCAAGGCATCCGCGCATACATTTGTTCCTTGCTACTTCAAAGATACACATGCAGTATAAATTCCGCAAGGCCGAAGATGAAATCTTAGCGTTGGCTAAATCGATCATGCGCCTGACACGCGGACTCTGCGCCGACGTGGAGTTCTCTTGCGAGGATGCCACGCGCACGGATAGGAATTTTCTCTATAAGGTCATAGAGGAGGTAATAAATCTTGGGGCCGGCACGATCAATATCCCTGATACCGTCGGATACAGCTATCCGCAGGAAGTACATTCTCTGGTCACCGGCATCCTCAACAATGTCCCCAACATTAACAAGGCGGTGATCTCCATCCATTGCCACGATGATCTTGGCATGGCTACAGCCAATTCATTGTCGGCGGTTTTAGCCGGGGCGCGCCAGGTGCATTGCACCATAAACGGCATCGGCGAGCGCGCCGGCAACGCCTCGCTTGAGGAAGTAGTGATGGCGATGAAGACGCGCAAGGATATCTTCGGTGATTTCTACACCGGTATCAACACAAAAAATATTTATAATGTCTCGCGCATGGTCAGCGGTTTTACCGGTTTTGTCGTGCCTCCGAACAAGGCGGTGGTCGGCAAGAATGCCTTTCGCCATGAATCCGGAATACACCAGGACGCGGTGATCAAGAAGAGCATTACCTATGAGATCATGGACCCGCGCGAAGTAGGATTTAGCGGGGCGCAATTAGTGATGGGCAAGCATTCCGGCAGGCACGCCCTGGCTAAAAAGCTAAAGGACCTGGGTTTTGTTTTAAGCGAGTCCAAGGTCAATGAAATATTCACCAACTTTAAGGCCCTGGCGGATAAAAAGAAGGAAGTATATGACGATGATTTGATCGCCCTGGCAGAAGAGAAGACCCGCGAGGGCAAAAAGGCTTATGAACTAATATCGGTGCGCGCCTCAACCGGTACGGATATTACTCCAAGTGCCGCGGTAGCGATAAGCTATAAGAAAAAAACGCATACCGCGGAGTCCTGCGGTGACGGGCCGGTGGATGCCTGCTTTAAGGCTGTGGACAAGGTTACCGGATTAAAAGGCAAGCTCCTGGATTACCGCATTGAGGCGGTCACCTCGGGTAAGGACGCGCTGGGTGAGGTAAATATCAAGGTGCAAATTAAAGATAAGGTGCTTTGCGGCAGAAGTGCCAGTACCGACATCATTGAGGCATCGGTAAGAGCGTATCTGGACGCGATAAATAAAATATCCACTTGATGGCCATATCCCAAAAAATCTACGGCCTTATCGGTTACCCGGTTAAACACAGCCTCTCGGCCTTGATGCATAATGCCGCGTTTGCGGCGTTAGGGATCAACGCCGAATACAGGTTATTTGAAATAGAGCCCTCTAAATTAGAGGGCTTTTTGTTTGGGTTTATCAAGGTAGCGGACACCCAAGGCGAAGAATTTAATTCCGGGGATATTACAGGATTCAATGTGACTATTCCGCATAAAGTGCCAGCATTCTTACTCGTCAAAGATAAAATCATTGGCCAAAGCCCGGATTTTAGCGCCATGATGACCGGAGCCGTAAACACTGTAAAAAGAGATGGGCAGAAATTAGTTTATGCCAACACAGACGTAAAAGGCTTTACAGATTCATTAATAATGGATCTCGGATTTAAGTCCGAAGGCGAAACCGTCTTGGTATTTGGCTGCGGCGGAGCAGGCAGGGCGGTAATCGCAGGCCTCCTGCAGGATGGCATCGGAATTAAGAAAATATATATTTATGAAACTAATCAAGAAGCGGCTGCTTCGGCAAAAAAGCAATTTTCCTCGTCTATATTTGAAGATAAAAAAGATAAGATAGAATTTCTCACTTCTGCGGAAGCGGTTGCCGTCAAGATTAACGAACTTGATTTATTAGTTAATGCTACGCCCGTCGGAATGAAAGAAGGCGACGGTTCGGTAATAGACAAACAGCTGCTTCGTAAAGATTTATATGTTTACGATGTGGTTTATAATAGAGAAACACAATTACTCCAAGACGCCAAGGGTACCGGATGCAATGCCGTAAGCGGTAAGGGTATGCTTCTGTATCAGGGATTTGCCGCTTTTAATTTTTGGTTTCCCGGTTTACCGGAAAAAGACAGGCAAAAAGCGCTGGAGGCGATGCGTAAAGAAATAATGTAGGGGCGGGTTTCCTGCCCCTACGGTGAACATCCGAGGGGTTTTGCCTGCCTGCCGGCAGGTAGGTAGGGACAGCATAATATGCTGTCCCTACAGCAGGAAGGAGTGGAAAGAATTATGATGCCGAGAATAGTGGCGTTTATCTTTGGTTCCATCGTCGGAAGTTTTCTGAACGTCTGCATCCACAGGATGCCCAACAACGAGTCAGTGGTCTGGCCGCGTTCGCATTGCCCGCATTGCAAGAAAAGGATCCCGCCGTGCGACAACATCCCGTTTTTAAGTTTCATCATGCTTGGGGGCAAGTGCCGTTTCTGTAAGCAGAGGATATCCCTGCGTTATCCGCTGGTAGAGCTAATGACCGCGCTTATGTTTGTCGTGCTTTTCGACCGGTACGGCGTCAGTTATAACCTTTTTGTCTATATAGCGCTTATTTCGGGATTGATCATCGCCACTTTCGTGGACATAAAACACCGCATTATCCCCGATGAAGTCTCTATCGGGGGCATGATCCTCGGTTTTATTCTTTGTTCGGTCAGGGGTTTTTCATTGGATCCGTTGTCATTTAACGCGCGCCCGATGGGTAATTCTTTTCTTGGCATAATCGTTGGCGGCGGCATCATCTGGCTTACGGGTTTTCTTTTTGACGCCGTGTATTTCAAGATCTTGAAGCGGCCCCCCATCCAAGGTGAGACTGAATCCATGGGTGGAGGTGACATCAAGTTGCTTGCGATGATCGGGGCATTTCTTGGCTGGCAGAGAGTTTTAGTGGCATTTTTCATTGCTCCCTTTTTGGGGGTGGCTTTCGGTTTATTCAGCCTGATCGTAAAAAAAGACCACACCATTCCATATGGCCCGTTCCTTTCTATAGCCGCAGTGTTGGCACTTTTCTGGTCGGATAAAATAATCCGTCTGTTTATATTGCGATGAATCCTCTTTTATCGCAATACCTGTATGACAGCGCCACAGGCCCACAGTGGCATAAAATCGGCACGCAAAAAAGGGCCGGAGTGCTGGCCCCGCTTTTTGGCGTATATTCCAAAAAAAGTGCCGGCATCGGCGATTTCTCCGACCTTAAATTATTGATTGACTGGGCCAGGGCCAGCGGTAACTCCATTCTCCAGCTGCTGCCGATGAATGAGTGCGGCCCGGTATCCTGCCCGTATGATTCTGTCAGTTCTTTTGCCCTGGAACCAGTCTATATCTGCCTGGATGAGATAACTCCAACCGGGAACTTGGCGATTATTTCCGATATAGAAAAACTAAGAAAAACTTTTCCCTGCGGCGGAATGCACCTGGATTATGCCGTGAAATCTGACAAATTGCGCCTGGCGCGGGATATCTATGACGCTTTGAATACGGATTCCTGGGAATTCTCGCAGTTTCAGGAGAGAAATAATTACTGGTTAGCGGATTTCGCGCTTTATAAGGCGCTGAAAGATTTTTTTAAGGGCCTGCCCTGGTATGAATGGGTTGAGAATTACCGGCGGCGCGATCCGGCCGCACTTGAAGATTTTAAGCTGCAGCATCAGAGCCAGATCCTTTTTGCAATGTGGCTGCAATGGCAGCTCTATAAGCAATTCCGTCAGGCAAAGGCTTATGCCGGAGAAAAAGAGGTCTTTTTAAAAGGGGACCTGCCGATCCTGGTCTCGCGCGACTCCGCCGACGTCTGGGCGCACCCGGAATTTTTCAAACTTGAATGCGCGGCGGGTGCTCCGCCCGATATGTATTGCGCCAAGGGCCAACGTTGGGGCATGCCGACTTATAATTGGGAAAATATTGCCGCAGACGGTTACCTTTATTTAAAGGAACGGCTTAAATACGCGCAGAATTTCTACGACCTGGTCCGGATAGACCACGCGGTGGGAGTATTTCGTATCTGGAGCATCCCTTATAATGATCCGCCGGAAAACCAGGGCCTGCACGGTTTTTTTGATCCGGCTGATCAGGGTATCTGGGAGCAGCACGGCAGGAATATCCTTGCATTAATACTACAAAACACGGATATGCTCTTATGCGCCGAAGATTTAGGAATCATTCCGCCGGCTTGCCCTAAAACGCTTGCCGAGCTCGGCATTCCCGGTAATGACGTCCAGCGCTGGGTCAAGGATTGGGGCACGAGGCATAATTTTCTTCTGCCGGCTGAATTCCGCCAGCTTTCTGTGGCCACACTTTCTACGCACGATACCACCAATTACCCGGCTTGGTGGGAGAATGAAGCCGGCACCGTGGATGAAGAGCTGTTTGTAAGAAAATGCTCAGAGCGCGCTATAGATTTCGCGCATGTCCGGCATTTGCTTTTTGAGCCGGGGATGAGCCGTCACGGCAGGCTGCGTTGGCGACCGGCGATCAAGGATACGGGATTACTGATCAAGGCGCTGGGGAAGAAGAAAGAAGAGGTCATGGATTTTATCGATATGTATGAAAATACATATATGGAAAAAGAGAAACTCTGGAAGCTTCTGCGCTTAAGAGGGCATATGCAGGAACTCTATGACGTAAAAAACGTGCACGCGGCATTAAAGGTGAGCCTGGGGTCAGCCGCGATATTCTGTATTAATACCATGGTCGACTTATTGTATCTCGGAGATATTTTAAAAGGCGATCCTTATCGCTGGCGTATCAATACTCCCGGCACAGTCGGAGCGCAGAACTGGTCGCTGGCGATACCTCTTGCGCTGGAGGACCTCTTAAAGCACAAAGTAACCAAAGACATTCGCAAGATGAACAAGGCTGCGGGGCGGATTTAGTAGTAGTTTTTAAACTGCTTAGCGTCGGCTGAGGTCCGGTTCTGCTGGCTATACATATATGCGCCTGTCGGCTTTCTCGCTCAGGGTAGCTTTTGCCCCCAAACGTATAATTGAACGGGCCGCCAGAGATCCTTCGCATTTCGGCGGCGCGAAAACTCGCGCCTCGGCCTCTGCCTCGGCGCTCAGACATTCGCGCCGTGCCGGTTTTGTCGCTGCGGCTTACACGTAAGCTCTCGGGCCTTGCTCCACCGGCATTCCCTCAATGCTCAGGCTCCTCTGGCTAAAAGCTACATTCGCTCGAAATCCGCCAGTCGCATATCTGTTATACGCATAAATTGCTAGCGGGGTGACGAGGCGCGGTTTAAGCAGGGCGTGTGGGCAAGGAGCGGGCA
>JAUYEC010000046.1 GCA_030691585.1 Candidatus Omnitrophota bacterium | reverse complement strand
ACAGCGTATTATTGTATCCGGCGTCCAGCCGGAATTGCCGCACCGCCTCTAAGAAAGGCAGGCTTTCAATGTCGCCGACTGTTCCGCCGATCTCAACGATGACTACGTCGGCGCCGGAAACCGCGGCTACTTTTTTTACCCTATTTTTTATTTCATCGGTGATGTGAGGAATAACTTGGATGGTTTTACCTAAGTAATCGCCGTGCCTTTCCCGCATGATCACCGCGTTATAAACCTGGCCGCTGGTGACATTATTAAACCTGGTCGTCCTGGCACTGGTGAACCTTTCGTAGTGGCCGAGGTCAAGGTCGGTCTCGGCTCCGTCTTCAGTAACATAGACCTCGCCGTGCTGGTAAGGATTCATTGTCCCGGGGTCAACGTTAAGATAGGGGTCAAATTTCATCAACGCAACTTTCAAGCCCCGCGACTCCAGGATCTTGCCCAGAGAAGCACAGGTGATCCCCTTGCCTAAACTGGAAATTACACCACCGGTAACAAATATATATTTAGACATAAACGGAACCCCTTTCCAGGATACGCTTAGAAATATTTTTTCCCGGCTTTACCGGATACGCGTCGTTATAACAAGCGGTACAGAATTTATCTTTGACCAAGGGCATGGCAGCGAGCATCCCTTCAAGGCTCAAATATTCCAGGCTGTCCACCCCGATAAAATCGCGGATCCAATCAAGCGTATGCTTGGAGGCGATCAACTCTTTTTTCGTCGGAAAATCAATGCCGTAAAAACAGGGATAACACAATGGCGGGCAGCTCACCCGCATATGTATCTCTTTGGCACCTGCGGCACGCAGAGTCTTTACGCGCGCGCGGCTTGTAGTACCCCGGACGATTGAATCTTCAATCAGAGCAATACGCTTGCCTTTAAGAATGTCTTTAACCGGATTAAGTTTTACCTTAACCCGGAAGTCGCGTAAGAATTGCGAGGGCTGGATAAAGGTGCGGCCGATGTAATGGTTGCGCACCATACCTATCTCAAAAGGAATGCCGGCGGCTTGCGCGAATCCCAGGGCGGCATAAGTGCCTGAGTCGGGAATAGGCATTGCCAGGTCCGCCTGCGGCACCGGGTGCTCTAAGGCCAGCTGTTTACCGAGATTTTTGCGCGCCTCATAAACACTGTGGCCGAAAATATTACTGTCCGGCCGAGCGAAATAAATGTATTCAAAAATACAGGACGCGCATTTTGTCACGGCCAAAGGCTTGATCGATTCTATCCCGCCTTTAGTTATAAAAACAATTTCGCCCGGCTCTATATCCCGGACATACTCGGCGCCGACAAGGTCCAACGCGCAAGTCTCACTGGCCAACACATACGCTTTATCTAATCTACCGATACACAACGGCCTAAAGCCAAAACTGTCACGCGCCCCGATCATAATGTCGTTAAGCATTAGAACAACCGAGAACGCGCCCTGCAACTGCTTAAATGCCCAGGTGATCGCCTCTTTCGGTTCTTTAACCGGGCTGTGCGCCAGGAGATGGACGATAACCTCGGAATCCATGGTGGTTTGGAATAGCGAACCTTTCTCTCCGAGGTCCGAGCATAATTTCACGGCATTGGTCAGATTGCCGTTATGCGCGATGGCGATATCGCCTATCCGGGATTTGGTATAAAACGGCTGGGTGTTCTTTATATTGCTGCTGCCTGTGGTTGAATAACGCACATGGCCGATGCTCATGTCACCGCGCAGGCCAACAAGCGTCTTCTCGTCAAAGACATCGCTGACCAGCCCCTGCGCTTTACGTAAATAGACCTTATTGCCCGAGCGGCTTACAATGCCGGCCGCCTCTTCGCCTCTATGCTGAAGAGCATAAAGCCCCAAATAGGTTATGCGGCTTGCCTGTTTATGAGGATAGATCCCGAATATTCCACACATATCTTATCCCTGGATATGTTTCTCCAGCGCTCCGCGCCATTCCTGCGATAATTTCTCCAGATCCGCATTGATGATCTCTTTTCCTTTATGCGAGATTTTTAATGCCGCGCCGCCGGTAACGCCTATTACCTTAAAAGGCGCTTTGAATTTTTGCGCGATGGCCTTTATTTTAGCGGCAGAACTCTTTGGACAGGAAATAATGATCCTGGACTGTGTTTCGCCGAAAAGCCCGGCATCTAACCTTACGCCAAGAGGCGCATCGTCGATCACTGCTCCGATCATATTATCCTTACCGCTGATGCAGCTCTCTGCCAGGCACACAGCCAGGCCGCCTTCAGAACAATCATGGGCGGAACTGGCCAGGCCTTTCCTGATGGCCTCCAGCGCTGTTTTCTGCACCGCCTTTTCTAAGGGTAATTTCAACTGAGGCGCATCACCCTTAACCAATTTATGGATCTCCTGCAAATAACGGCTTCCGCCTAATTCCCTGCCGGCCGGGCCCAGCAGAATGACTACCTCACCCTGGTTTTTAAAATATTGGGTGCAGATCTTTTCCGGGTCATCAATAATGCCGATCATGCCGATGCCTGGGGTCGGATAAATAGAGCCCTTGGGGCTTTCGTTATAAAAAGAAACGTTGCCGCTGACTACCGGGATATTAAAAAATCTGCAGGAGCGCGATATGCCCTCTACTGATTTTTTAAATTGCCAGAAACGGTCCGGTTTTTTAGGGTTTCCGAAATCCAGGCAGTCAGTAACTGCGGCAGGCGTTGCTCCGGAGCAGGCCAGATTCCTGGCTGCTTCAGCTACGGCGATCTGTGCGCCAACCAAAGGATTGAGATAACAGTAGAGGCTGTTGCAGTCGCAAGTGGCGGCTATGGCTTTGTTAACATCTCTTAATCTTATAACTGCGGCGTCTGAACCAGGCAGCACCATGGTATTGGCCTGCACCATATGGTCATATTGCCTGTATACCCACTCTTTACTTGCGATGGAAACCGACCCTAAAAGTTTCAACAGGGCCCGGTTATAATCACGCGGCTGTTTAATGCTCCGCAGGTCCAGCTTGCGCACGTGGCTCAAATACTCCGGCTTTTTAAACGGCACGTCATAAAGCGGGGCGCGCGTCAAAGCTTGCGCGCTTACCTCAACTACTAATTCGCCTTTATCCCTGACCCGCACTATTCCGTCATCAGTAACCTTGCCGATGACTGAGGCGTTTAGTCCCCACTTGACAAAGATGTCCCGGACAAATTTTTCATTTCCTTTTTTTACGCAGACAAGCATCCTTTCCTGGGACTCAGACATCATTACTTCCCAGGGCGCCATATTTTCTTCCCTGCGGGGCACTGCCTGCAATTCGATCTCAACACCGGAATTGCCTGCGGCAGCCATTTCCACGGTAGCACAAGTAAGGCCCGCAGCTCCCATGTCCTTGATCCCTGCAATGTGCCCGGTCTCCAGGGCCTCAAGGGTCGCCTCAATCAGGCATTTTTCCGTAAAGGGGTCCCCGATCTGGACAGTCGGCCTTTTATCTTGGCATTCCTTGAATTCCTGCGACGCCAGAATGCTGCAGCCGCCGATCCCGTCTCTGCCGGTAGTGGAACCAACATACATAATGGAATTCCCAACACCGGTGGCGCGCGCCCTGGCTAATTTATCTTTTGGGCAAATGCCGATACACATGGCATTAACCAGACAGTTACCGTTATAACTTTGGTCAAAATATATTTCACCGCCCACAGTCGGCACGCCCACGCAATTGCCGTAAAATTGAATACCGTCCACGACGCCCCTTAAGAGATACCTGTTATAAGGATGTTTTAATTCGCCGAAACGCAAAGAATCAAGAAGGGCTATCGGCCGGGCGCCGGCGGTAAATATATCGCGGATAATGCCGCCTACTCCGGTTGCCGCACCCTGCTTCGGCTCAACCTGCGAGGGATGATTATGGCTTTCCATCTTAAAGACTATGGCCAGGCCGCCAACGACGATCCCGCCTGAATCTTCGCCGATCAGGGCCTTATACTTGCCTTTCTTAGGCAGAGCCTGAAGCAATTTTTTGGAATGGGTATAACCGCAATGCTCCGACCATTCCACGGAAAACATCGCCAATTCCGTAGGCGTGGGCTCGCGCTTAAGAATACCGAGGATGTGCTGATATTCCGCGTCAGTCAAACCCAACGCTTCATAATTCTTTACAGCTGTCATTGGTCCATAACCCTCATCAACGATCTGTAGGGACAGGTTTCAAACCTGTCCCTACAATAAACCGATTAACCATCGATTCAAAAATAAATTTACCGTCCACTGACCCCAAGGCAAGCTCCGCGCATCTCTCGGGATGCGGCATCATACCCAGGACATTACCCTGTTTATTGATTATACCGGCAATATTGTCCACTGCTCCGTTAGGACAAAACTCTTCGCTTGCCTGGCCTTGAGGCCCGCAGTAACGGAACACGATCTGCCGGTTATCCTGCAGTTCTTTCAGGCCGGCCCTGTCTATATAATAATTGCCTTCATTGTGGGCTATCGGGATGCGCAAAACCTCACCCTGGCTCCCGAGATGAGTAAAAGGCGTGGAGCTATTTTCCAGCTTTACGAAAACGTGCTTGCAGATAAAATGCAGATTTTTGTTCCTGAGCATTGCGCCGGGCAAGAGCCCGGCTTCAAGCAAGATTTGAAATCCGTTGCAGATGCCGATCACGAGCCTGCCGCTTTCGGCAAATTTTATTACCGAGTTCATTACCGGCGAAAAGCGCGCTATCGCCCCGCACCTTAGATAATCGCCATAGCTGAAGCCTCCGGGTAAGATCAAGCAATCAAACCCATTGAGGTCAGCGCTCTTGTGCCAGATGTATTCCACCGGCTGCTTCAGGACGTCTCTGGCCACATAGAAACAATCCTGGTCGCAATTTGAACCCGGAAAAACGATTACTCCGAACTTCATTTAGTCTTCCTTTATCTCAATCCTGTAATCTTCGATTATAGGATTAGCCAAGAGTTTGGCGCACATCTCTTCAGCTTCTTTTTGGGCCGATACCTTGTTGCGGCCGCTTAATTCTATAATAATAAACTTACCGATGCGCACCTTCTCCAGGCCCTGATAGCCCATTGATTCCAGCGCCTGTTTTATAGTCAGGCCCTGCGGGTCAGCCACTGTTTTTTTCAATGTAATACAAATCTCGGCCTTTAGCATGTCCAAACCCCTTCCGTAAATACGGCTTTGCAGGGACAGCCTGCCTGCCGGCAGGCAGGGATTAAAACCTGCCCCTACAATACTTTTTTTAACACATCAGAGTGATTTAAAAAATACAAAGGCGTTTTAGAGGTATTGACCCGCCTTAAAACGCCTTTGTTTTAGAATCAGGTGGTATTCTTTAAACCAATCCCTGAGCCAACATCGCGTCAGCAACTTTAACAAATCCCGCGACATTAGCACCTTTAACATAATCAACAGTCTTTCCCTGCGCTCCATATTTCAAGCACTGTTCGTGGATGGCGATCATGATATCGTGGA
>JAUYEC010000166.1 GCA_030691585.1 Candidatus Omnitrophota bacterium | reverse complement strand
CTTCGTAAGCTCGCGGGCGATCCATGCCCGCTCCTTGCCCACACGCCCTGCTCAAACCGCGCCTCGTCACCCCGCTAGCAAGCGTTTGATTAAACTAGCAATATATCACTAATGCCTCTGGCTAAGATTTCGAGCGAATGTCGATTTTAGCCAATGGAGCTTGAGCATTGTGGGAATGCCGGTGGAGCGAAGCGACAAAACCGGCACGGCGCGGATGTCTGAGCGCCGAGGCAGAGGCCGAGGCGCGAGTTCCGCGCCGCCGAAATGCGAAAGATCATTGGCGGCCCCGACCATAAGTCGGGGCAAAATCGACTCTGAGCGAGAAATCTTGGACAGAGGCATAAAAGAAATTATTGCTGCAGCTTCGCCGCCTCGACTAAGTTACGCATGAGCATGGTCGCGGTCAGCGGGCCGACGCCGCCGGGAACCGGCGTAATATAGGAGGCGCGCGCTTGGGCCGCCTCGAACTCTACGTCACCGACAATTTTATCGCCCACGCGGTTTATTCCCACATCGATAACCACCGCGTCTTCCTTGATCCACTCGCCCTTGATCAGCCCGGCCTTACCCACAGCCACGATCAAAACTTCAGCCCTGCCTACATGTTCCTCTAATTTTCCGGCCTTGGACGTACCGATGTGACAAACAGTAACCGTGGCGAATTTCTCAAGCAGCAACAGCGCCAGCGGCTTGCCGACGATCTCGCTGTGGCCGACGATCACCACTTCCTTGCCGTATAGATCTATGCCGGTACTGTTCAATAATTCCATCACTGCCGCGGCTGTGCAAGGCAATATCGCCTGCTTGCCAAATACCAATTTCCCGAGATTGGCCGGATGCATCCCCTCCGCATCCTTCTGAGGGTCGATGAACCGGCTGATCTTTCTATAATCTATCTGCGCCGGAAGCGGCATCTGCACAATAATACCGTTGACGCTTTTATCAGCGTTAAGTTTGCCGATAAAATCTATCAACGCCGCTTCGCTAATATCCTGGCTCAGTTTTTCCAGGCGGTAAATAATACCCAGGCTCTCGGCGGCTTTAAACTGGGACTTGACGTAACTGGCTGCACCGGCATTTTCTCCGGCCGAGACACTTACCAGCACAGGCGTAGTCTTCAAGGCCTGGATCTGTTTTTTTATCTCTTCCTTGATCTTCTCCGCGATGGGTTTACTCTCTAATAATTTCGCCAACTTTCGCCTCCGTTTCCAGCCTGATCTTTTTTATCCGCGCCTGCCTCTGTGTTAGTTCTTTGCCTATTGCCCTGCGGAGTTTTTCATCGCCGAGCGCCTTTAAATTGATCTGGACGTTGAGCACTGCCGACGAAAAAGCCGCCTCAAGGAAAATCACCGCCACGCCCACATCGCTTATTAAATTGGCGTTGCCTTTCTTTAACAGCGGCGGGCACAATTTTATCGCTTCATAACACAACCGCGAGAGCATAAACGGCACATCCAGGGCGTCCCTTATGTTGCCGCTTTGATAGGCAGCAACATCCAGGTCCACCAGGTTCAAGAAATCCGCCCTAAGTTTTTCAGATTTCTCCAGTATCTTTTTTAATTCCGTATCAAACGCGGCGTATTTAGGTTTGCCGATGGTAAAATTCGCCACCATGCTCATAAGCGCCGCTCCCATTGCAGCACTCATAGCCGCGGCTGAGCCGCCGCCCGGAGCCGGGATCTTGGCTGCCAGGTCATCCAGGTAAATATTCAGGCCTTTAAACCTGTAATGCATGATTTCGGCCTTTCTTTTGTAGGGACAGGTTTGAAACCTGTCCCTACAGGAAATTTTTATCTATATACTGAAACGCGCGTCCAGCTCAAAAGCGTTTTTGATCAAATCAGATTTCACCGATCCGCCGCTATATGTCACTGAGACCACGTCAAAACGCGCCTTTTTCCCCCATAGCCCTTTATCTTTAATAAACTGCAGCGCCGCCTTAGAGATCTGGTTCTGTTTTATCCGGGATACGGCTTCAGCGGGTGTGCCGCATCTCGATGTACGCCGGGCCTTGACCTCAACAAAACAAAAAGTGTCCCGGTCAGAGGCAATAATATCGACTTCCCCGAGCCTGGTCCTGTAATTACGGGCAATGATCTTATAACCGTTCTTAATCAAGAAATCCAGCGCCTCTTCTTCCCCTGACCTTCCAAGGTTAAGTTTTTCAGAGAACACCGTAAAAACTCCTCCTGTGTATCAATGATGGCCCGATTTTTTTTAAGAGGCTGCGGTGGGCCTGTGTGGGATAACCTTTATGCCTCGCAAAACCGTATCCGGGGAATATTTTATCGTATATAACCATGATGCGATCACGAGTAACCTTGGCGATGATCGATGCCGCGGCAATGCTCTTTGACCTGGAATCCCCCCTGATGATGCTAGTCGAGGGATAATCGATCCCCAGCTTGAGGTTCCCGTCTATCAATATATGGATTTTTGTTGTACCGCTGTCTTGTATTTTAGACAAAAGAGACAGGACCGCGTTTTCCATGGCCAGGCGCGTGCAGACCAGGATGTTCAGGCGATCGATTATCTGTTCATTAATGATACCGACGCCAAACAGCGAGCTTTCGGTAATTTCAAGGAACGCTTTTTGCCGGGCTGAGGCGGCCAGCTTTTTAGAATCATCGATCCTGCATTTAAAACGCTTATCCGCCAGCACTACGGCACCGGCGACTACCGGGCCCGCCAGGGGCCCGCGTCCGGCCTCATCTACGCCGATAATAAGGTCAACACCGCTTTTTTTGAGTTGTCTCTCGAAGTGAAGCAATTTTAGCCATGCTTTGTCCCGACGCCCCTGGATATTTCGAAGGCCGGGATTTCGCCCCCGGCCCGATTAGGCCCGGCGGGGCTCAATTTCAACGCCCTCGATCTTGGTGGCGTGCTTACCGATCTTGCCTCTCAAATAATACAGCTTTGCCCTCTTGAGGACCTTGGCGGAGCGTATTAGCTCAATACGTTCTATAGCCGGTGAATAGAGCGGAAAAATGCGCTCAATGCCTTCGCCGTAAGAAACCTTGCGCACGGTAAAATTCGCGCGCACGCCGCTTCCTTTTTTGGCGATGACCACCCCTTCAAAAGGATGCAGGCGGGTCTTATCCGGGCCCTCGGCTATCTTGATCAAGACCTTGACCGTATCGCCTACCTTAAATTGGGGAACTTCTTTTTTGATGGATTGCTCTTCAACAAGCTTCATTTTGTCCATGGCTTTTATTTCTCCTTAGTAAATCCGGCCTCCTGGCTTTCGTGCGCGCAAGAGACGCCTTCTTCCTCCAGGCCTCTATCTCATTGTGATTACCGGATAAGAGGATCGCCGGCACTGTCATTCGCTTGAAGACCGCCGGCCTTGTATACTGCGGATATTCTAATAGATTACCTTCAAACGACTCAAATTTCAAGGAATTTTTGTCGCCTAGTACTCCGGGCAGAAGCCGCGCCAGCGCGTCCACCACCACCATCGCCGGCAGCTCTCCGCCGGTTAAGACAAAATCTCCGATAGAGACCTCAACATCTACAATGCGCTGCCTGACCCGCTCATCCACGCCTTCATAATGGCCGCAGATCAAGATCAGGTGCCTGCATTTCGCAAGCGACTTTGCCATCGGCTGATCAAAAGTTTTTCCTTGCGGGCACAACAATATAACTTTTGACTTTTTACTTTTTACTTTTGACTTTATGTGTTCTACCGCCCTGAATATGGGCTCAGCCGACAACACCATGCCTGAGCCGCCGCCAAAAGGCCGGTCATCAACTTTTCTATGCTTATCCATTGTATAATCACGCAGGTCATGGAGGCAAAGATCAAGCTTTCCTTTGGCGCGCGCCCTCTTGACAATGGATTCGCCGAGTACGGCCTCGAACATTTTGGGGAAGATTGTAATAATATCAATACGCATATTTATAATCTGGTTACGTTATTAGGTAACGGTAACGATGCCGGTTTCGTAGTTCGTCGTCCGTCTTTCGTCGTCCGTACCGCGTAGTTTAACGATATACGAAATACGAACGACGGAATACGAATACCGATACGGGCTTCGTAACCGTAACCTTTTAGAACAATGAACCACTATTATACCTATTCAAGAACTCTTTCTTAAATTCTACGAATCTGTCCTCTGCTATCGCCTTGCGCACACCTTCCATCATCTTCAGGAAAAAATGCACGTTGTGCAACGACAACAACCTTATGCCGAGTATCTCTTCGGCATTAAAAAGATGGCGCAGGTAGGCGCGGCTGAAATTCGTACATGCATAACAACTGCAGTCCGGATCCAGCGGCCGGAAATCCTGGGCAAAGGCGGCGTTTCTGACAGTCAACTTGCCACAACTGGTAAAGGCTGTGCCGTTCCTGCCGTAACGGGTAGGCACAACACAATCAAACATGTCATAGCCCGCTTCCACAGCTTCAATGATATCCTGCGGCATGCCCACGCCCATCAGGTAGCGCGGCTTATCTTTCGGCAGAGCGTGAGCGGTAATCGCGGCAATATTATAACTCAAATCTTTTGGTTCGCCAACAGAAACACCACCGACCGCATAACCGTCAAATCCGATTTCCGTAAGCTCTTGCGCGCAGACAGCGCGCAGGTCTTCGTAAGTTGCCCCTTGGACGATACCAAATAGTAATCCGTCACTCGTCGTCCGTTTACCCCGAGCGACCTGTGGTGAGCGAAGTCGAACCAAATCGAGGGGTCGTCCGTCGTTCGTATCCGGCAGTCCATATTCCTTAATTTTCTTATGGGCCTCTTTTGAACGGCGCGCCCAATCAATGGTCCTCTTCATGGCGATATCGGCCTGAGCGCGGCTGACAGGATAATGCAGGCATTCATCCAGCGGCATGATGATATCCGCCTCCAAATCCCGCTGTATGGCGACCACATCTTCGGGTGTAAGCTTATGGCGGGTACCGTCTATATGCGACTGGAATTCCACTCCCTGGTCGCTT
>JAUYEC010000157.1 GCA_030691585.1 Candidatus Omnitrophota bacterium | reverse complement strand
TTCTTTTCCATCTTCCCGATGAACCGCTTGACGAGCTCTAAATTCACCTCTTCTTTTTCAATGAAAAAATCCAAATCTTCAGAATAGCGGTGGAATAGATAAAAGGCCGACAGGGCTGTTCCGCCGCTTAAGTAGAACTCGCTGGCGATATAATTTTCTTCCGAGGCAAGTTGCAAAAACTTTTTCTGGTCTGAAGTTAGTATTCCTTTTTGGGCCATAAGAGAAATTTGAGGTAGCGCTTGGTAGGAGGATCCAGATATAATTTATCCCAGTATTTTTTAACTAACCTTTTACTCAGCCGTTCGCCGGCCAGCCCATAATTGATGAGCTGCTGGAGGCGCCAGATAGTATATGCCTCTTTATCTTTTTTTAATTCTTTTAAATCCACGCTCCAATTATACATAATTCGCCCCTCCAATAATATTAATTATACCACCTAAAAATAAACTTGACAAGGCCTTAGTTAGACGGTATACTTACTTTAATAATTTAACCTTTAAGCTGGCTCTGGGAAGCCGGCAAGGAAAGTAAGATGAAAACAGAAACAGCTAAAATTCAAGCTCTCAGGATGACCCTGGGAGCTTTTTTTGTGAGGTAGAGATGAGGGAGAAGGCGAAGATACTGGATCAAGAGGCGATTAACCGGGCGCTGACGCGTATCGCGCATGAGATCATGGAAAAGAACAGAAGCACAAAGGAGCTCTGCCTGATCGGGATCCGTAACCGCGGCGCATTTCTGGCAAAACGTTTAGCCAACGCAATTGAAAAAATTGACAATGCCCCCGCAGCCGTGGGGATTCTGGATATCACCCTCTACCGCGATGACCTAACTTTAATCGCCGCAAAGCCTTTAGTGCGTAAGACAGAAATAGACTTTGACATCAGCGATAAGAACGTAGTGCTGGTAGACGATGTTTTATATACCGGCCGGACGATCCGGGCGGCGTTAGACGCCTTAATTGATTTCGGCCGGCCAAAGTCAATCCAACTGGCAGTATTAGTTGACCGCGGGCACCGGGAATTGCCGATCCGGGCGGATTTTGTCGGCAAGAATATTCCTACGGCCAAAAATGAAACCGTAGAAGTTAGGCTTGAAGAGACTGATGGCTTAGACGAGGTGGCTATTGTAGAGAAGAGTTAAGACTATGTCGTCATTGCGAGCGAACGCAGTGAGCGAAGCAATCTAAAAACGGGATTGCTTCGGCCCTTCGGGCCTCGCAATGACAGTGAAGGGCATAATTATGAGCTGGGTGCGTAAAGACTTATTGGGTTTAGAGTACTTAAGTAAGGAGGAAATCGAGCTGATTCTCTCCACGGCAGATTCTTTTAAAGAGGTTTCCACGCGCGAGATCAAAAAAGTCCCGGCCTTGCGCGGCAAGACCGTGGTAAATTTATTTTACGAGCCATCCACGCGCACCCGGGTATCTTTTGAAGTTGCGGCTAAAAGATTATCCGCGGATGTGATTAATATCGCCAGCGAAACCTCCAGCGTAAAAAAAGGTGAAACCCTGATTGATACCGGCAAAAACATCCAGGCCCTCAAGGCCGACATCATCGTGATGCGGCATAATTATTCCGGCGCGGCCGTGGTTTTAGCGCGCAATATAGATTTAAGCGTGATTAATGCCGGCGACGGCTGGCATGAGCATCCGACCCAGGCGCTGTTGGATATTTTTACCTTGAAGGAAAAATTAGGCCGGATCCCCGGTTTGCATGTAACTATCGTAGGCGATATCGCGCACTCACGCGTGGCGCGCTCCAATATCTGGGGGTTGACTAAGTTAGGGGCCAAGGTAACCGTATGCGCCCCCGCCATGCTCATTCCGCCGGGCATTGAAGAGCTGGGCGTAAAGGTGAGCCATGATTTAGGAGAGGCCTTAAAGCAAGCTGACGCGGTGAATGTTTTACGGATGCAGTTTGAGCGCGATGAAGAAGAGGCGTTTCCCAAGCAGCTGGAATATTTTCAGAATTTCGGGATTACCGCGGAGCGTTTGAAAAAAGCCAAAAAGGGCATTATCGTGATGCATCCCGGGCCGATCAACCGCGGGATTGAGATGTCCAGCGAGGTGGCAGACGGGGCTAATTCCGTGATTCTGGAGCAGGTAACTAACGGCATTGCCGTAAGAATGGCGGTGCTGTTCTTGGTGGCGCAGGCAAGGGAGGAGAATGCTGCTTAGCTTATTGTTCGAGCGAGGCGCCGTAGGCGCTGAGTCGAGAACAGATACGGATTTTTTCTCGACTGCGCTCACTGCGTTCGCTCCGCTCGAAAAATATTAAGATGCGATTGTTGATTAAAAACGGACGCGTGGTTGATCCGGCAAATAATATTGACGCTGCCTTGGATATTCTGGTAGCAGACGGTAAGATTGTCAAAGTTGCCAAGGATATAAAAGCCAACGGCGCCCAGATTATCGATGCCGCGGATAAGATTATTATCCCCGGGCTGGTGGATATGCACGTGCATTTACGCGAGCCGGGCAGGGAGGATAAGGAGACCGTGGAGAGCGGCACTGCCGCCGCTTTAAAAGGCGGGGTGACTACGCTTTTGGCCATGCCGAATACTACCCCGGCAATAGACAGCGAAGAAAATATCGCGTTGCTCAAAAAGATCATCGGGAAAAGCGCGCAGGCCAATGTGCTCATCTGCGGGGCAATTAGCAAAGGCCGCCTGGGCAAAGAACTTTCCGGGATCGCTGAATTAAAAAAGGCAGGGGCGCTGGCTATTTCCGATGACGGCTCTTCCGTAGACAATGATGATTTGCTGCTGGATGCATTCAAGCAGGCAAAAGAGGCGGGGCTTTTAGTCATCTGTCACAGCGAGGATAAGGCGCTTTCCGGCAAGGGAGTAGTTAATCGCGGCTTGATTGCCACGCGTATGGGCCTAAGGGGCATTTCCCATGAATCAGAATACCTGCGGGTGGAAAGAGATATCAAGCTGGCCAAAAAAACAGGCGTGAAAATACATATTGCCCACGTAAGCTGTAAAGAATCAGTTATATTAATTGCCGCGGCAAAAAAGCAGGGGGTAAAGGTTACGGCTGAAGCCGCGCCGCACCATTTCTCTTTCACCGAGGAAGCCGTATTAGGCTTTGATACGAATTTTAAAATGAACCCTCCCTTAAGAAGCAAGGCCGACAGAGAGGCGTTAAGGCAGGCCTTAAAGGATGGCACTATTGATTGTATTGCTTCTGACCACGCCCCGCACACCGAGAATGAAAAGGACATTGAATTTGACCGCGCGGAATTCGGGGTAATCGGCCTGGAAACCGAGCTATCCGCGGCAATTACCGAGCTGGTGGAGACAAAGCTGCTGGATTGGCCTCGGCTGGTAGAAAAGATGGCGGTTAACCCGGCGCGGATTTTAGGCATTGATCAGGGCAGCCTGGCAACAGGAAAAGACGCGGATATCGTCATCATTGACCCAAAACAGGAACGGTTGGTAGAAAAACAAAAGTTAATCTCCCGGTCAAAAAATTGCGCTTTTTTAGGTATGAAACTGCGCGGTGTGGTAGAATATACTATTTATAAGGGGGAGGTGCATCCGTGGAATTCATAGCCGATTTTCATATCCACTCAAAATACTCCCGTGCCACCAGCCGCGATATGGATGTCCAGCACCTCGCTGAATGGGCAAAGATTAAAGGTATTACGTTGATGGGCACAGGCGACTTTACTCATCATCTTTGGCTGGAAGAGCTGAAGAACAACTTAGAAGATTGCGGCAACGGTTTATTCAAATATCCTGCCTGCCGGCAGGCAGGGCAGGGCGTTTATTTTATTCTTACCTCTGAAATCAGCAGCATTTATTCCAAGGGCGGCCGGTGCTACCGGATTCATAATATGATTTTTAGCCCTTCTTTTAAGACTACCGATAAAATTAATGAGTATCTGAGCCGCTGCGGCAACCTGGCCAGCGACGGACGGCCGATACTGGGTTTAGACGCCGCGGAACTGGCGCGGATCGTCTTTGACATTGACGAGAATTGCATGGTCGTGCCCGGACATATGTTCACACCGTGGTTCAGTTTATTTGGCTCAATGTCAGGATTTGACAGGATTGAAGATTGTTTTGAGAAGCAGAGTCCAAAAATATTCGCAGGGGAGACCGGGTTATCCAGCGATCCTGCTATGTGCTGGCGGCTTTCTCAATTAGATAGGTTTACCTTGATTAGTAATTCCGATAGCCACAGTCCTGCCAAGATCGGCAGAGAGGCGAATGTCTTTGATTGCGAGTTAGATTATAAAACCATCAGGGAGGTTTTAAAAACCAAGGATAAAAAGAGATTCCTCTACACCATTGAATTTTTTCCGGAAGAGGGCAAATACCATTATGACGGCCACCGGCTCTGCGCGACGCGTTTATCGCCGCAAGAAACCAAGGCCAATAATGGCCGCTGTCCGAAGTGCGGCAAACCGGTCACCGTAGGGGTGGTGAACCGGGTGGAAAAATTAGCCGACCGCGCCAAAGGCTATACGCCGGCTAATGCCATCCCCTTTAGAAATCTGATCCCCTTTGATGAGATCATTGCCGAGGCTAAAGGTATGGGTAAGGCCTCGCAGGCAGTGGAAAGGGAATACCGTGCCTTAATAGCTAAATTCGGCACGGAGTTTGAGATATTGTTAGGGGCCCCGGAAAGCGAATTGCGTAAAGGCCTACCGCAGCGCATTGCCGAGGGAGTGCTGCGGGTGCGCCAGGGTAAGGTAAGTATCAAGGCCGGCTATGACGGCGAATACGGGATTATTTCCATCTTTGGCGATGAAGAGAAAACAGAGGGTGAGAAACAATTGAGCCTATTTTAGTAATCAGCCCCCCTTGCCTAAGCGCTCGAAAATTCTTTTCACTTCGCTCAAGAATTTTCATCGCAGGCTGCGGGGTGAATTTTCCGGCACAAATTAGCAAGAAAATTCTAGCGCCTGTAGCGCAACGGATAGCGCACTAGCCTCCGGAGCTAGTGGTGTGGGTTCGATTCCCACCAGGCGCAAGTCTTCTGTTCTGTCTACATATTCGCGGGCTGCGGGTCCTGCCGAGGCAGGTAGCCCAATCCCGTCCCCTCGCTCGCTGGCGGTGCTCGCCCCGTATAAGCCGAAGGTTTTTTACGGGGCTCGGAGCTATTCGGCGAAACTTTTCCTGTATGTCCCCCCAACCCCCACAGGGGGTTTCAAGGAAGAGAAGCACGGAAAAGTTTCGCCTCATAAGATTAGCTCCTGCGCTCCTAACGCTCGCTCGGGAACGGGCTTGGGTTATAAGATTGCCTTAGAGAATATGGACCGATTCTCTTGAAAAATCGAAACGTCCCTAATTTCCGTAAATAAAGGGAAACGGCCTTGAGGACTATAGCCAAGAAAGGAGAAGCATGCGCATAAGAGATGCAGCAGTTAAGGCGGTTTTATTAATAGTATGCCTATTTTTAACGTCCATCCCTTCATTTGCAGAAACAATTATTTTAAAATCAGGTAAAAAGATAGAAGGCAAGATTGTTGAGCGAACTGACAAATATATAAAGGTAGACTCTGGAATCGGAGTAGACGTAATTTACTTTTTGGACGAGATCGGCAAGATCGAAGGCGAGGTAGCCGCTGCACCTCAAAGTCCTGCCGAAAACAAGGCAGAGAAGACCTCTGTCGCTCAGTATGACAGCGAGGCCTTTCTTCGTATAAAAGAGGGCAAATTGGAAGAGGGGTTATCTTTGTTGAAACAGGCTACTATCTTAGAGCCGAAGAACGGCCTTCCGCACATGAATTATGGAAGCATGCTTCTTGTGAGAGGGCAAATGCTTCTCAAGGAGGGCAAAACTGAAGAAGCAAAAAGTATACTTAAGGAAGCAGAGAAAGAGTTGTTATCGGCAATACAACAATCTGGTACTGCGACCGTTGACGCTATAACAAAAGGTCAGAGCGCCTTTCTTCTGGGAGATATTTATTGTTTTATCTATAAGGATGGGATTAAGGCGAAAGAATTCTATAAAAAATCATTAGAATATTTTCCTAAGCATGATATGGCCAAGTATGCCTTGGCGCGGGAAGAAAAACTTCAACCGTTCTTTGATAAGAGAAAGTGGATTATCGGAGATCAACAGGAAAACAAAACAACTCTGGTTAGGGAATATGTGCTTGAGGGAGAAACAGTAACAAATTGGAGTGAACTGGTGACAGTACAGATTCATAAAGATATGCAGAAGGCGATTTC
>JAUYEC010000066.1 GCA_030691585.1 Candidatus Omnitrophota bacterium | reverse complement strand
GTCCGTACCGCGTAGTTTAACGATATACGAAATACGAACGACGCCTGCCTGCCGGCAGGCAGGGAAGACGAATACCGATACGGGCTTCGTTGCCGTAACCATTACCGTTAATTTTGTTATGGACATCGTATTCTTTGGAAGCGACAATTTTGCCGTAACTCCTCTTAAGGCGCTTTTGGGTTCCTCGGATCAGGTTTTATGCGTGGTGACCCAGCCGGATAAGCAAAAGGGCAGGGGGTTGGCTACGGCGCCTACCGCGGTGAAATCCGCGGCCAAAAGCGCAGGAATAGAAGTTTATCAGCCCGCGGATATTAATAGCGCCGAAGCAATTGATTTCCTGAAAAAATTCAACGCCGATCTTTTTATTGTCGCTGCCTATGGCCAGATCCTTTCTCAAGACGTTTTATCCCTGCCGCGCCTGTTTTGCCTGAACATCCATGCTTCTTTGCTGCCTAAATACCGCGGAGCATCTTGCATAAACCGCGCAATCATCGACGGTGAACGCGCAAGCGGTGTAACTATCATCAAAATGGCGCCGCGCTTGGATGCCGGGCCGGTTATCGCGCAAAAAAGTATAGAGATCGAGCCCGGTGATACAAGTATCAGCCTTGAAGAAAAATTATCAGGCCTTGCCGTAACCCTGTTATTAGAAACCTTGAAAGCCATAAAAAATGATAATTACAGTTTGACCCCGCAAGATGAAGCCAAGGTCACCTTTGCCCCTAAACTTAAAAAAATAGACGGACTTATTGATTGGAAAATGCCGGCAGAACGGATCCACAATCTCATCCGCGGCTGTTTGGGCTGGCCGGGCGCTTTTACCTATTATAGGGGTAAATCAGTTAAGATCTTCCAGGCGCATCCGGAGTCGTCAAATCGTAAGTGTCAGGCAAAGCCCGGAGAGGTTCTGGAGGCTGGCTCACAGGGTATTGTAGTGGCCGCAGGCTCCGGTGCGCTGGTGATAGAAGAATTGCAGTTGGAAGCAAAAAAGCGGATGAGTGCGGCTGATTTTTTGGCCGGAAATAAGATTGTTGTTGGCGAAATACTGGGCCCTGCCGAGAAATAGGTTGCATAAATACAGGGATTGTATTAAAATATTTTTTTCAATCTGTTTAATCCCGGTTACGTCTATTGGTTACGATGCCCGTTTCGTATTTCGTCGTCCGTCTTTCCTGCCTGCCGGCAGGCAGGCGTCGCCCGTACCGCGTAGTTTAACGATATACGAAATACGAACGACGGAAGACGAATGCCGATACGGGTCTCGTTACCGTAACTAAGATATAATTATGCCAGAACTACGAAAAGATCCTATTATAGGCAGGTGGGTGATCATTGCCACTGACCGCGCCAAGCGGCCGGACCAGTTCATGGGCCAGCCCGATAAGCCTTTTGAGCCCCAGGAGTCTTGCCCATTTTGTGAAGGCAGGGAGTCAAAGACGCCTCCGGAGATTTACGCCTACCGGCCAAAGCACACGCCCGCCAACACGCCCGGCTGGGATCTGCGCGTGGTCCCCAGCATTGCTCCCTTTTTGCGCATTGAGGGCGACATTGACCGCCGCGGTAAGGGTGTTTATGATGTTACCAACGGCATCGGCGCGCACGAAATAATCATTGAAACAAACCAGCACATCGCCAACATGGCGGATTTAAGCGCCGAGCAGATAGCCAAGGTCGTCACTGCCTATATAGCACGGGTCTCTGACCTCGAGAGGGATGAGCGTTTCAAGTATGTTTTGGTCTTTAAGAATTACGGCTGGCAAGCAGGCGCCGGCAGGATCGGGCATTCGCGGTCACAGCTGATCGCTACACCGGTTAATCCCAAAAGGGTCAAAGAGGAGCTTGCCGGGGCACGGGCGTATTACGATTACCATGAAAGATGTATCTTCTGCGACTTGGTGAAGCAGGAAATCTGCGCCAAAGAAAGGGTCGTCCTTGATATTGACGGTTTTATCGCCATAGTGCCGTTTGCCCCGCGTTTTCCTTTTGAAGTCTGGATAATGCCCAAGGAGCATTCCTGTGATTTTACGAGCTTGGCTCCGCTGCAGCGCCTGGAGCTGGGTAAAATATTAAAAAAGACGCTTCTTAAACTTAAAATCGGGTTGAATGACCCGCCGTATAATTATGTAATACACACTGCTCCGTTTAGAAGGCCAAAAGCCGGTTACTGGAAAAGTATAGACCAGGATTACCACTGGCATATTGAAATTACTCCGCGCTTGACGCGGGTGGCGGGTTTTGAGTGGGGGACGGGTTTTTATATCTGCCCCATACTTCCCGAAGACGCGGCAAAATTCCTGCGAGAGGTTGAAGCCTGATGTCTGAATTAAGAAGAGATCCTATATGCGGCAGGTGGGTGATCGTGGATACCGACCACCCCAAAGGACCGCAGGATTATGAATACGAGCCGATCGTTCTTAAGAGCGATGACTGCCCGTTCTGTTACGGTAAAGAAGGGCAGACGCCCTACGAGATAGAGGCGATCAGGGATGCCTGCACAGCCCCCAATACTCCCGGATGGCAGGTGCGTGTTGTGCCTAATAAATTTCCGGCGCTTAAAGTCGAGGGCGAGCTCAATCGCCGCGGCATAGGTATCTATGATATGTCCGACGGCATCGGCGCCCATGAGATAATGATCGAAACGCCGTTTCACAGTAAGGATATCCCGGACCTCTTAAATCCGGAAGTAGAGAATTTTATTTGCATGTATTGCCGGCGCTTCACGGACCTTACGCGCGACAAGCGTTTTAAATACATCATGATCTTCAAGAATTACGGCCCGGCGGCAGGGGCGTCGCTGGAGCATCCGCACACACAGATTATCGCTTTGCCCATGATACCCAAAAGCGCCGCCGAAGAGATAAAGGGCGCGCGGAACTATTTTGAATACCGCGAGAGGTGCATTTTTTGCGATATCATCAGGCAGGAAGGACAGGAGAAAGAACGGATCATCTCTGAAGA
>JAUYEC010000041.1 GCA_030691585.1 Candidatus Omnitrophota bacterium | reverse complement strand
GAAGAAATGTCCAAGGAAGAAGCAAATATGCTGCTTGAGGGCTATCGCCGTGAAGAAATGCCTGCGGGAATGCTTAATGACAGGCGCAAAGGCAAAGAAGCAAACGTAACAAAGGACTGGTGATGAGAAAAGTAAATATAAACGCGTTAAATAGAAAAAAGTCCTGTAGGGACAGCACAATGTGCTGTCCCTACAAAACAGGGATCGGCCTCGTCGTTGTATTCTATATATTAAGTTTTACTTTTTTCTGTTACGCCAAAGACGTCGCTTTTCAGGCTACGGTTGACGCTAATAAAGTCGGTTTAGGCCAGCCCATACAGCTTGATCTTACCTTTGATAACACGCAGAATATGCCTGCTCCGGATCCGCCTGCTGTAGAAGGATTCCGGGCCAATTACCTTGGCCCTTCCACGAGAATATCGATCATTAATGGCAAGGCAACCAGCTCCATTACCCATACTTATACGCTTTTGCCGGCCAAGGTCGGCAAATTTCAGGTCGGGCCGTTTAAATTGGCACATGAAGGCGATAATTATACTTCTAATGCCATAACCATAGATGTCAGGCGACAGCCAACTGAGAAACAAAGCCAGGAGGTTCCAGGCGGCTTGCCTAACGCAAAAGATCTTGAACAGCGGATATATTTGACGATGCAGGTGCCCAAGTACAAGGTGTATTTGAATGAGATCGTGCCCGTGGCCATTAAGATGCACATTAATAAGCTGGGGGCAAGGGATGTCCAGTATCCCAAATTCAACCACGACGGATTCTCGATTGGGGAATTTGAAAAAGCAAAGCAATACCAGGACGTTGTTGACGGAGTGGGTTTTGATATTATTGAATTTAATGCCAGTATTTTTGGATTGAAGCCGGGAGAGTTCCGTATCGGGCCTGCTACCTTACAGTGTAATCTTATTGTCGCCAATCAGAAACGGCAGGCGTCATCTTCGGCGGATTTTTTCAACTTTGGCGGTTTTGATAACTTTTTCAACCAGTATGAAGCATATCCGTTGACTTTGCGATCGCAGGAGGTGTTGATAACCGTATTGCCGCTGCCCGAAGAGAACAAGCCCGAGGATTTTAACGGCGCGCTCGGAGTTTTTGATTTTGAAGCATCGGCAAATCCTTTGGAAGTAAAGGTCGGCGATCCTATTACCCTCAAAGAGGTGGTTCGGGGAACGGGAAATTTTGGCACGGTGAGCCTGCCCGGTATCGCCTCGGATAATAATTTTAAGGCATATCAGCCGCAGGTTAAGCAGGGAGAGGGTGTAAAATCATTCGAGCAGGTGCTCATACCGTTAAATGCGGATATAACGGAAGTTCCGGCTATCCGCTTCAGTTATTTTAACACCGATACGGGCAGTTATGAAACAATTACCCGGGGGCCGTTCCCTGTTAACATCACCCAGCCCGATAAAGAAGAGGAGCAAAAGATCATAGAAAACAGGCAGCCCGGCGCGCTGGCTGTTAATGAAGAAAAATTGGGCAGTGATATTATTTACATAAAAGATAATCCCGGGCGCTTAAGTAAAAAAGGGGAATTTCTTTATCAGAATAAAATATTCCTGAGATTTCAGGTAATACCGCTATTGCTTTATTTATTATTAGCCGCATTCCAGGCAAGAAGCAAAAGGCTTAAAACCGACGTCCGATACGCGCGGCTTTTGTTGGCCCCGCGGAAAGCTAAAGCAGGAATTCGCAGGTCCACCGGCCTGCTGGAAAAAGGCGATGTCCGCGGATTTTATGACGTATTGTTTGAGACCCTGCAGGAATATCTGGGGGATAAGTTTCACCTGCCTTCAAAGGGCATCACCATAAGTGTTATAGACGAGCAGTTAAAGCACAGGGGCGTTCCCCAGGAGGCCATGACTAAGCTTAAAGATATCTTTTCTGAATGCGACATGGCTAGGTATGCTTCCTCGCAGTTCAGTAAAGAAAATATGCGGAATTCGCTGACAAAATTGGAAGAGATCGTTGATTCATTGCAGAGAAGTAAAATATGATAAAATTGATAAAATCTATATTGCATTACTGTAGGGACAGGTTTCAAACCTGTCCCTACAAAATCGTGATTACTTCGTGTTTAATCGCTTTTTGCTTGTTGATTTCAGCAGCAGCATTTGCGCAGGATGCCGGAGCCGGCGAAGTCAACAGCTTGTTTTATCGCGCAAACTCTGCCTATAAAGATGGTAATTATGACGCGGCCATTGCCGATTATGAGTTGATTTCCGGATCGGGCCTTGAGAGCGGAAATCTTTATTACAATTTAGGAAACTGCTATTTCAAAAAAGGCGAATTAGGCAGGGCTGTTTTTAATTACGAACTGGCATTGTTCTTTAGTCCCAGCGACAGTGACTTGAGGTCTAATTATAAATACGCCTTATCAAAGCATAATTTAGGGCCGCAGTTATTCGGAAACGGGTTCAAAAGGTTTGCCGCCCGGCTCTTTGACGGTGAAACGATAGGTTTTCTGACCATCCTTTTATCGGCCATATATGTAATAGCGGTTGTGATCCTTATCTGCGGGCTATTTATTGCCAAGATTAGTAAGATGGCCAAAATATTGCTGCCGGCCCTTGCGGTATTATTTATTTTATCGGCTGTAGCGCTAATCGGCAAAATTGATAACTTTAATAAAAGTGGCGTTGTTATAGCCGGGGAAACGGAGGTCAAGTTTGAGCCGCTTGAGCAGGGGACGACGTATTTCAAGCTTGGCGCGGGCTCTAAGGTTGAGCTGGTTGAAAAAGCGCAGGATTTTTGTAAGATAAAGCGCCCCGACAATAAGGTGGGATGGGTAAGGAATACGGACGTGGCGT
>JAUYEC010000187.1 GCA_030691585.1 Candidatus Omnitrophota bacterium | reverse complement strand
TCTATCCTGCCGTTTAAGAAGGCGCGCATGGTGAATTCTCCGGGCCGGGAAAGGCGGCATCCGTTTTCCAAAGTCAGGTCTAAGACACGGCGCATCGCGACCAATCCTCCGTGACAGTTGATTTCTACCACGTCTTCCCTGGTGTATGAACGGGGCGCGTGCATTATAGTCAGC
Organism: Candidatus Omnitrophota bacterium; assembly: GCA_030691585.1. Lineage (GTDB taxonomy): Bacteria > Omnitrophota > Gorgyraeia > Gygaellales > Profunditerraquicolaceae > JAUYEC01. The sequence goes on along the minus strand of JAUYEC010000187.1, from coordinate 14,130 downwards.
AAGACTTCATCCACAATCCCATCTTTATCCGCCGGGTCCTTGATCCAACCGTAATGCAGCGTATAGGTCTTGTATTGCGATGGCCTACGTTTGTCTTTCGCGGAAAATATCTTATCCGCGACATTCAACGCACCAGGGCCGCTAAGGCGCACGATGCCAATGCCGGAATCACCTAAACCGGTAGCTATAGCCGCTATAGTATCGTTAGCTTGCATTGAGTTCATTCCTGATTTCCCCTACCACAAATAATGACCCCGTCGCCAGGATCAAATCCTGCTTACCCGCTAAAGCGCGCGCTATATCTATGGCCTCCCCGGTATTTTCGGTCCTGATAATATCTTTTCCGGATCCCGGGATAAGGCTGCGGATTACCCGCTCCATATCCGCGATTTTTGCCGCGCGCGGGTTTGTTGAACGCGTCAAAATTATTTTATCGGCTATAGGGCAGACCTGACGGCATATTCCCTGAATATCCTTGTCGTTGGAAACTCCCAGGATCAAAAAAAGCAATTTAAAAGAAAAATTCCGGCGCAGCGCGTCCTTGATCGTCTCCGCCGAAGCGGCATTCTGCGCTCCGTCTAAAATCACCCAGGGGCGCCTATGTATCACTTCACAGCGGCCCGGCCAAACTGTTTTATTAAGGCCGGCTTTGATTGCGCCGGCGCCTATCTTGATGCCGTAATTTTTAAGAGCCTCAACAATACCTACTGCCACAGCGGCATTGACTACCTGGTGCCTGCCCAAAAGCCTTGTGCGTAAACCCGCGTATTCCCTTTCCAGCCCTTGAACCTTGAACCTTGAACCTTCACCGATTTTAATTTTAATATCACGGCCAACTTCACGCAGCTGCGCGCGCTCTTTCCGGCATTTTTTCCTGATCACTCGCGCGGCTTCTTCTTTTTGCGGCGCGCTAATTACGATTAACGGACGACGGACGACCCCTCGACTTAGTTCGACTCCGCTCATCACAGGTCGCTCGGGGTAAACGGACGACGGACGACGTTTAATTATTCCCGCTTTTTCCCTTGCGATCTTCGCCAGCGTTTTACCCAGCATCTGCGTATGCTCGTAGCTAATGGGGGTTATAGCTGTTACAAGAGGGTGGGCCGTGTTAGTGGCGTCGAGCCTGCCTCCCAGTCCCGTTTCTAAAACCGCGAAATCAACTTTTTTTTGCAAAAAATAGACGAACGCCAGCGCCGTGCATACTTCAAAAAAAGTAAGCGGGCCGTATTGCCAGCGCCGGTTATACCTGTCTATCCCGGGCCGAAGCCTTGTCACCAGCGCCGACAGTTCCTTTTTTGAGATCATCCCCTCAAAATCTTCCCGCGACGGACGACCCCTCGACTTGGTTCGACTCCACTCATTACAGGTCGCTCGGGGTAAACGAACGACGAACGACGAACGACTTAATATACGAATGCGCTCTCTGAAATCCGTTAGATGCGGCGAGGTATATAAACCGACCTTAAAACCCGCCGCGCGCAGGATATAAGCGGTGAACGCGCAGGTCGAACCCTTTCCTTTAGTACCGGCAACATGAATACAGCGCAGTTCATCCTGGGGATCACCGATAATACGTAAGAAATCCCTGAGGCGCTCCAGCTTCAAGGATCCCTTGTAAGAATAATCAGTTTTCTTTTCGTAATTAACGAAAGATTCCAGGTAGCGGATGGTTTGCGGATAGGCCATTAATGTCTGAAATGCCTGACTCCCGTCAAGACCATGGCGATCTTGTATTTATCGCACGTTCTTATGATAGCTTCGTCGGCGATGGAACCGCCGGGCTGGATGATCGCCTTTACCCCGGCCTTAGCCGCGGCAACAACCGCGTCTTCTTTAGGGAAAAAAGCGTCCGAGGCCATACAGCAATTTTTAGTCGGGCTCTGCGCCTTTTTCTTAGCCAGCATCACCGAATCCACTCTGGACATTTGCCCGGCGCCTATGCCGATTGCCGCGGTTGCGCGGGTAAAAATAATGGCGTTAGATTTGACATGCTTCGCCACTTTCCAGGCGAAGACGAGCGATTGCATTTCTTTTTTCGTGGGCTTGATCTTGGTCACGACTTTAAGGTTAGCGCTGTCAAGGGTCAATAGATCCTTATCCTGCAGCAGAAGCCCACCCGAGACCCGTTTAAGATCCGGCTCTTCCACGGCCCCCAGATCCGCAAGCTCCACTAAACGCAGGTTGGCTTTCGGCTTAAAAATCTCCCTGGCCTCAACGGTTATTTCCGGGGCGATGATACATTCCAGGAACCCGCTCTTGAAGATCACCTGGGCAAGCAAGGCGTCCAGCTTTCTGTTTAGGGCCACGATTCCTCCGAAGGCAGAAAGTGGGTCGCACTTCCAGGCTGCCTTAAACGCTTCCTGGCATGTCTTTCCGACGGCAACACCGCAGGGATTGTTGTGTTTTACGATCACCGCTGCCGGCTCGGCAAATTCCTTAACCAGCTCAAAAGCCGAATTCAGATCCAGTATATTATTGAAAGACAATTCCTTGCCCTGCAGCTGCTTTAAATTGACCAAGCCTCTGGTCTTATTTTTTTCTTTATAAAATGCCGCTTTCTGATGCGGGTTTTCTCCGTAACGCAGGTCCTGGAGTTTAGTGAATTCCAAAGCCAGCTTCTCGGGAAACCCGGAACCGCTGGTTACAGGCTGCGCGCTGCGCTTACTTAAGTAATCAAATATTGCCCTGTCATAACGGCTGGTCCGGGAAAATACCTCGACGCCTAATTTACGCATAAATTCATGCGGCAGCGACCCGCCATTCTTTTTAAGCTCTTCAATAACGCGCGCGTATAACTCCGGGTCAGATACCACCGCCACTGACTGCGCGTTTTTTGCCGCCGAGCGCAGCATGCTCGGGCCGCCGATATCTATATTCTCTATGGCTTCTTCGATGCTGACACCCGGCTTCTCAATAGTCTTTTCAAAAGGATAAAGATTGACCACTACCATATCAATAAGGCCAATACCGTGGTCCGCCAGCGCCTGCATATGTTCGGGTTTATCGCGCAGCGCCAGCAGCCCCCCGTGGATCATTGGGTGCAGGGTCTTTACCCGGCCGTCGAGCATTTCCGGAAAACCCGTGTATTCCGAAACCTCTTTTACCTTTATATTATTATCACGCAACAGTTTTGCCGTCCCGCCCGTAGAAAGGATCTCCACGCCCAATTTATCCAGAACTTTAGCAAAATCCAGGATGCCGGCCTTGTCAGAAACACTTATCAACGCACGCTTGATCTTTACCATATCTTCTCCATTGATGAATAATGAATAATATTGATGCCGCGTTCTGTGACGCAGCTAAACAATCCTTGTAGGGACAGGTTTAAAACCTGTCCCTACAAAATCGCTACTTATTAAATCTGAAATTGGCTAAATCGCAATCCTGCATGATGTAATCTTTTTGTTCCAGGCGCTGTTTTCCCGCCTGCTTGGCCTTTGCTTCTCCTCCGCAGGCGATAAAATCGACAAAAGCAATGATCTCAGCGCGGATAAAACCTTTCTGGATATCGGAGTGTATGCTTCCGGATGCCTCCCAGGCCGTAGCACCTTTTTTGATCAGCCAGGCGCGGGTCTCTTTTTCTCCGGTGGTGAAAAAACTGAGGTAGCCGCTCTGGGCGAGTACCGTCGTCAAAAAAGCGTCTATATCCTGCAGCTGTGCAACTTCCGCCAAAACAACCGGCTTGCCGGTCAAGAGCCCCCAGCTGCCCATGAACTTCTTTTCCGCGTCGCTGAACTCCGAATTAGAAATAAACTCTTCCTTTTCCAGGATATTTTTTAATTTAATCAACAGGGCCTTTTCCGCCTCATCCGCGGAGCGCGAGAGCCTGGTCTCCACAAATTCCAGGTCTTTTAAAACCAGGTCTGTCCGGGCCGAGCTTAGCGCGAGTATCGCGTCGGCATCGGCAGCATCGGCCTCCGCAATCAGTTCCACCTGGATATAGGTCTTTTTTTTGGATTGGGTGATTTTATCCACCTGGTCCAAGCGCGGATCTTTTACATTATGCTTTCCGGCATTGACACCGGCCGTAGAAAATAGGCTGATCTTCACTGTTTTAGCTATCCTTTCTGGTTATGCTTCTTCTTCGTGCTTTTTAGTGGCCTGATACTGGCTGATGATGGCTGAGGCGATCTTATGCGGTGTCTCCTCGTAATGCGAAAAACGCATAGTGTAACTTCCCCTGCCGCCGGTAAACGAACGCAGGTCGTTGGCGTAAGTAAACATCTCTGATAAAGGGGCCTTGGCCTTGACCATCTGGTTTTTCCCCTGGACATCCATACCCATGATCCGGCCGCGCCGGGCATTGATATCGCCTGAGATGACGCCCAGATAATCTTCGGGGATCATAACGTCCACATCCATGATCGGCTCCAGTAATACCGGCCCCGCCTCAAGTACCGCCTTCCTCATAGCCATGGAACCGGCGATCTGGAAGGCCATATCCGAAGAATCAACATCGTGATAACTGCCGTCCACCAATCTCACCCGGATATCGACTATCGGAAAGCCTGCGACCGCGCCCTCTGCCAACACCTTAGTGACGCCTTTTTCCGCCGAAGGGATAAAGTTTCGCGGTATGGCACCCCCAAAGACCTTATCCAGAAATTCAAAACCGCCGCCGCGCGGCAGAGGTTCAACTTCTATCCAGACATCGCCGTATTGGCCGCGGCCGCCGGACTGGCGCTTGAATTTCCCCTGGACTTTTACACACTTCGTGATCGTCTCTTTGTAGGATACCTTGGGCTTGCCTAACTCGACCTCTACATGGAACCTTTTTTTCAGGCGGCCGACCATCACGTTTAAGTGCTGGTCGCCTAACCCCGAAATGATCATTTCTTTAGTCTGCGGGTCATGCTCAACCTTAAAAGTAAGGTCTTCGGCAGAGAGTTTATGCAGGGCCCCGGAGATCTTTTCCTCGTCCTCGCGCGATTTGGGCTTTACAGAAGCGGATATCGCCGGCTCAGGAAAAACCAACGGCTCGAATAATATATGGCCCTTATCGTTTCCCAGCGAATCGGAAGTCAGCGTCTCTTTTAATTTGGCTATGGCCACTATGTCGCCGCAGCCTGCGGATTCCACCGCCCGCTGTTCCTTGCCCTGCAGTATGAAGATCTGGCCGATGCGCTCTTTGGTCTTACGGGTAACATTATTAAAATATGTGTTGGCAGCCAGCGCCCCGGAGAAAATACGCATCAGGGTAAGCTGGCCCACGTAAGGGTCAAAGATATTCTTGAAAACAAAGGCCGAGAAATGGCTGTCCTGGCTGCAGGAGACCTCTTTTTTTACTTCGGGGTTCTGCGGGTCGCATCCTTCTACCTTGGGCCGCTCGCCGGGATTAGGCAGATATTTGATTACGGCATCCAGCAGTTCTTCTACGCCCTTATCAGTAAGAGCAGAGCCGGTGATCACCGGAATTACCTTGCGGACAATTACCGCCCGATGCAGGCCGTCGCTGATCTCCTGCGCCGATAATTGCCCATCTTCGAGGTATTTCTCCAGAAGCTTATCGTCGCTTTCAGCCACTGCCTCCACAAGGTCGGCGCCAGCCATATCCCCGAGCATGACCGCATTCTTGGAAAATCTGGATTTTATATCCGCCAGGACGCCTGCGATATCAACGTCTTCTTTGTCAGTCTTATTGATAAATATGGCGCAGGGCAAATTCGCTTCTTCGCTCAATTGCCAGGCCCGCTCCGCCCCTACTTCTATACTCGCGCTACCGTCTATGACGATCACAGCGCTGTCTGTGGCGCGTATCCCCGAGATGACCTCACCCATGAAATCGGCGTAGCCGGGGGCGTCAATGATCTGGATCCTGGTGCCCTTGTAATCGCAATAAAGGAGGCTGGAGTTGATGGAACTCTTCTTCTCTATTTCGTCGGCGCTGTAGTCGCTGACGGTGTTACCTTCGTTGGTGCTGCCTTTACGGCTGGTGGCGCCGCAGGAATAGAGGATACTTTCTGAAAGGGTAGTTTTTCCCGCCTGGGCATGGCCCAAGAGAATAAAATTGCGCTTATTCTGGACATCCATAACTTTTGCCTCCTTTGTCTTATATTGACACAGGATTAAAGTTTGCGCGAAAATGGCAGGTCAGAAGTTTGTCCCTATCAGTTTGAACGGATGAATCGATAGTACCAGATTAGTTAATTATATAATAGCAGGAATGGAGGGTCAAGGGAAAAGACCGTAGGACGTGGGACGTAAAATAAAAACCCTATTCCAAATAGGTGTAAATCTTGCCCTTATAGTTGCGCAGGACGTATTTGCCTTTGGCCTGGGAAAGGATATAATTCGGACCGACAGGGATCTTGCCTCCGCCTCCCGGGCCGTCAATAACATAGACCGGCACGGCATATCCGGATGTATGGCCCCTCAATTTTTCAATGATGTTTATGCCGACGGCCACCGGAGTGCGGAAATGCTGCGTGCCCTTAACCGGGTCGCACTGGTAAATATAATACGGCCTGACCCGGATCTGCAAAAGCTCGTGCATCAATTTCTTCATGATATATGGCCGGTCGTTTATACCTTTTAAGAGCACGGTCTGGCTCCCCAGGGGGAGGCCTGCCTCGGCAAGCATGTCGCAGGCGGCTTTACAGCGCTTGGTGATCTCTTTGGGGTGGTTAAAGTGGATACTGACCCAGATAGGCGCGTATTTCTTAAGCATGTTCGCCAGCTTTTCGGTGATCCTCTGCGGCAGGGTCACCGGAACGCGCGTTCCGATGCGCAAAAATTCCACGTGCGAGATGGAGCGGACCTTAGCAAGCAGGTTTTCTATTTCCTCGTCTTCCATGATAAAGGGGTCTCCGCCGGAGATCAGCACATCGCGTATCTTGCGGTTGGCCTTTATGTATTCTATGGCAGCATCAAATCTGTCGGCGGAATTACTGGCCTCGTGCTCGCCTACCATCCTGCGCCTGGTGCAATGCCGGCAATACATCGCGCAATGCTCGGTCGCCAACAGCAAAACCCTGTCCGGGTAACGATGTACCAAATGCGGGGCCGGTGAATCCCGGTCCTCCGCGCAAGGATCGGCCATCTCATGCGGACCGACAATGTTTTCGGAGATTGTGGGCACGGCCTGCCTGCGCAAGGGGCAGGCGGCATCTTCGGGATCGATGAGGGTCAGCCAGTAAGGCGTGATCGCCATAGAAAGCCTTCCGCTGGCTTTCTTGATCCCCTCTTCTTCCTCCGGCGTCAATTTCAGCACTCCGGAAAGTTCATCCTTGGCGCGTATCCTATGCTTAAGCTGCCAATGCCAATCTTCCCACTCCAGGGGGTTAACGTCTTTAAATAGGCTTATCTGCTGGTAATCCTGGGGCCGGCTCAGCCTGCGCGGCGGCGCCTCCTGCTGAAGCTTCTGATTTTCTACGACGGCAACGTGGTTCAATTTAGCCCCTTTCTCCGCTTATGCGCGCTCATCAAGATGGCTTCGATAAGTTCTTCGTAGGTCATCCCCGCGGCATAGGCCATGACGGGAAAATTGGACTCCCGGGGGTCAAGCCCGGGCAAAGGATTTATCTCTAATACATACGGGATATTGTCTTTATCCAGGCGGATATCGGTGCGCGAAATATCAAAACAACCCACGGCGTGATGTGTCCTTAAAGCGGCCTCTTTTACCCTGGCTTCGGTCTGCCGGTCGAGCCTGGCCGGACAGTGGAATGTGGGCGCCAGGCCCAATTCTTTATTTCCCTGGTGTTCTTTCATCCGCCAGGAATAAAAATATTCTCCGCTTGCACCGCAAGTTGAAAAATCTATCTCCAGGACAGGCAGGATAACGGTCTTGCCGTTCTCCAGTATGCCCACGGTCAATTCTTTGCCGTCTATAAATTCCTCGGCCAGCGCCGGCTGTTTATAAACCGAAATGACTTCCTTGATCTTTCTAAAAAGCGTCTCCTGGTCCCTGACCACGCTTGAAAGGCTGATCCCTTTGGCTGAACCTTCGCAGTTAGGCTTGACGATCAAAGGAAACGCAAGAGACGGATCCATTTTCTCGCTGCCTTTGGTGAAAATCTGAAAGCGCGGCGTGGGGATATTTTCCGCCTTTAATATTTTTTTGGTAAGAGCTTTGTTCAAAGCCAGCGCCAGAGAAAAAGAACCGGAGCCGGTATAGGGGATATTAAGGTAATCCAATAAAGCCGGGACCTCGGATTCGCGCAGCCTGCTTTGCCTTCCCTCGGCGATATTAAAGACCATATCCACGCGGTTAGAGCGGAAATAGCGCAGGAGGTTCGGGCGCTCTGCCTCCAGGGGCTCAACAACATGGCCTAATCTGCCCAGCGCCCCTACAATGGCGTCAATCGTTTCCTGGGAATCACATTCCGAGAAATAATCTTGCGGCAACGCGTTATCCTTTTTTTTAAGATTATAGGTCAATGCAACTTTCATCATTATTTGTAGGGACAGGTTTAAAACCTGTCCTTACACTTAAATTATATTATAACGTTTCAAGGCAGAATTTATGATCCTGCCGATCATGCGTTCGTAAGAGGTACCGATAGTTTTTGCCACCAGCATAAACACGTCTTCCGTGGACAAGGACGGCAAAGGGTTTATTTCCAACACATATGGATTGCCTTCTTTATCCACCCTGAAATCTATCCTGCCAAAATCACGGCATTCTACCGCGTTATAAGTCCTTAACGCATAATCGGAGATCTTAGCTGTCAATTCTTTGCTGATGCAAGCAGGACAAACATACTGAAGTTTGTCTGATGCGATGCGCGCGAAAGTATAAAACATATCTTCAAGGTTAAGTTTTCCGTCTATCTGGACCTGGACAATAGGCAGCACTTCCGGCGGATCATTACCAACCACGGCCACGGTGAACTCTGTGCCTGAAATAAACTCCTCTACCAGCGCCGGCTGTTTATAGGTATCCAGGATCAGCTCCACCTGTCTTTTTAGCTCTTCGGGGCTGGCGACGCGGGAGCGTTCACTCAGGCCCTTTGAAGAACCTTCAAAGCGGGGCTTGACGATCATGGGAAAGCAGCAGTGATCGGTGTTAGCCAGATCACTGATCGCGCGGACTTCAAAAAATTTCGGCGTCGGTATGCCGTCTGCGATAAATATCTTCTTGGCCATGACCTTATCCAGGGTCGCACCCAGAGTAAGAGCGTCTGATCCGACAAAAGGAATGCCGCGCATTTCAAGAAGCACCGGGACCTGCGACTCGCGGTTTCTTCCCGAGAGGCCCTCGGAAATATTAAAAACAATATCTACATCCAGGTTGTCTATCGTCTCAAGGACTTTTTCCGCGTTGCCGATCCTTTTAACCTCAAACCCCTGGGATTCAATGGCTCCGACGACCACGTCTATAGTCGATGGATTATCAAATTCCGCGTTTGCATCCGGCGGATCGCCGGCTTTAAAGCGATAATCTGTTTTTAAATCGTATGCCAGTCCGACTTTTTTCATCATTCGACTCGCTTCACTCGCTCATGATGAACCCCGAGCATAGTCGAGGGGTTCATTTAACCCTCAAAAAATCAAAATTACTCCGGCGCAAAAAATAAAAGGGCTCTGGTATTTTTAAGAGCCCTTTAATTCGCGCCTGGTTTTTCCAATTTATTACCCCTGCCTCCCAAATGCCCGTCAAATCATTATTATTTTATAACTGTTGTCATTTTTTTATCATAACCTGCGGCGGTTGTCAAGTATTATTTGAAAAATACGGTGTTTTTCCGTCGTAAAACCGCGGCGGCCGGAAAAATTTTTTTATCCGGATGCCTTGTTTTTCAGCACGTGCTGCGGAGCCAATATCTCCAAGAATATCTCCCAGATAGCCGCGGCGTCATCGGCCCTGGCCAGGCTCTCCCTGTTGGTTTTATCCTGCATCATCCTGGAGATTATCCTCAAGATCTGGATCTGGGAATCATCGTCTTTTTTGGGCGTCAATATTAAAAAAACAAACTGGGTAAGCTTGCCGTCGGGCGAATTCCAATCTATGCCCCGGGCCGACCTGCCGAAAACGATTACCGGCCGCGGTAATAAATTCAACCTGGCGTGGGGTACGGCAACACCATCTTCCAGGGCGGTCCCCATCATCTTTTCGCGCTGCTGGACCTGAGAAAATAATTTATCCGCGTCCGCGCTTCCTTGCGCTCCAGAAGCCAGGACGCAGAGTTCATTGATAGCAGAATCTCTGTCGTGCGCTTTCAACTCCGGAATAATATCGCTCTTAGAAAAGAATTCCAGGGCGCTTGTTTTCTTTCTGTTAACGATGGAAAACTTTAGCCAGGGCCCGAGAATGGCGGCAGAGACTATACCGCCGAACACGATGGCCACAAATACCGACTCGCTGATGAAACCGTATCTTAAAGCAACAATGCCTATGACTATTTCCATGGACCCGCCGGGAATGTGGGCGATGGCCACCGGCATCCTGGACTCCCTGGAAAGCCCGGCCAGGCGCGCGCCGAGCCAGGCTCCGGAGAATTTGGCAAAAATACCGACCAGCGTGACAAATAGGACGAGAATTATATTAAAATTAGCGAAAAAATCGACCTTCAGCCCTATGCCGGCAAAAAACAAGGGCACAAATATGGCATAGACCATCTGGGAGATCACCTGGCGCGTGCGCTCGGAAAGGGCCTTGGCTTCTCCGGCCATGATGCCGGCGATAAAAAAACCCAGGAGCGCGTGCATCCCGATCATCTGGAAGACCGCCCCGCATAAAAATCCCAAGAGGCAGAGAAAAGTCAGTGACGCCCCCGGCTCCGGCATGCTGTATTCTTTTATTTTACGGATAGCCGCGTCAGTAAGGCGCCTGCCCACGCTCAGGCAGAGAAAAGTAAAGCTGGTGACCATCACAAGCGAAGTGAACAATTTTTCGGCCTGTCCGCTAATGTGGGTGAAAGACCCCAGGATCAGCGTAAAGATGATCCAGCCGATGATCTCATTGACGGAAAGCGCCGACATGATTAGATACCCCAGGTCGGTCTTGATAAGATTCAGGTCGGCCAGGGCTCTTATGGTTATGGGCATGGCGCTGATGGTCATTACCGTAGCCATAAAAAACGCGAAGAGCAGCCTTTGGCCGGGGTCAACCAGGTAGCGGTCCGGCAGCAGAAAACTGCAAGCCAGCCCCAGGGCCATCGGTACGATGATGTCTGTAACAGCGATCTTCAGCGCTTTGCCTCTATGTTTCCAGGCGCTGGTGAAATCCACCTTGAGCCCGATCTCCAGGAGAAAAAAAAGCAGGCCGAGCCAGGTGACCGTGTCCAGCATGTTTATCTGGACCGCGTCTTGAGGAAAGATGAAGTTGTAGGCAGGCGGCAAATATCTGCCGAGTATAGTGGGCCCCAATAAAATTCCAACCAGTATCTCAGCAGTCAGGGCAGGCTGTTTCCATCTGCGAAATACTTCTCCCAATACCCGTGCCAGGCCCAAGAGCAGGAAAAGCTGGATCAGGAATATATAGATGTTTTGTTCGCTGAAGTAACGCATTAATGTGATTAGTCGAGCTCTATTTTTCCCCAGCTTAAGAGATCATTTTTTAGTATGATCACTACACCCAGGACCCCTTTTATGGAACGGGCGAAGTCCAGCGCCTTTTGCATATCGTATTTGGAATTTATGCGGTTGGCGCAGGCAGTGGCCGCGGCATCCGCGAGCAGGGTATTTTTGGAGACGATCACCACGCTGTCGGCACAGCCGAAACTTAAAGAATGGCCTATTGTGCCGGAAGAAGTGCAAACGCCCAGAGGCGTCTCTTTTGGCCTGATTATTAATTTTATGTTGCTCCACAACCGCGACCTGCCGGCATAAATGCCGATGCGCCGGACTGAGCTTGATTTTATGAATATGTCGCCGCCGTTTTCAATGATCACGTCCTTATAGCCTTTTTTCAAAAGATCCCTGCCTAAAAATTCCGCCACCGCTCCGGCAACGCAGGCCATCGGACCGACATTGACTTTTTGCGACTGCAGCGACATCTCTCTTATGATGAGCGGAGCGTTAAGCTCTACGGACAAGGGCTTGAGGCTGGTCAAAAACCGGTAGTCTTTAGTGATATAGTTCTCTATATCCCAGCGGTATGCCCGGATGCGCTCTTCCACAAGTTCCCTGTCCAGCCGTTTATTAGTCAATATCTCCAGGTCCGTTTCTTTGGCTGCAATGTGGGAAACGTGCAGATCCTTGGCCTGCGTCCAGTCGCGATAAAATCTTCCCTGATATCTAGCTGTCTTCATCTCAACATATCCTCGGTAAAAGTTCACCCGCAGGCATATCAACGACGCGCCGGGTGCCGACTACTGTATTCAATATCAGGCGGCCGCGCTCCTTTTTAGAGACTGCCCCGATGACCCGCGCCTGCCTAGCCAAAGGATGGGCGCGTAACAGGCTCAAAACTTTCCCCGCGCCTTCGGAGCTAACAGCCATCACCGCGGCACCTTCATTGGCCAGGATCAACGGGTCTATGCCCAATAGCTCACAGGCAACCCTCACTTTTTGCGGCAGAGGAATATTCTTCTCTTCTATGATCATCCCAAGGTTTGTGCCTTCGGCCATTTCATTGAGCACCCCGGCAATACCTCCGCGCGTGGGGTCGCGCATAAATCTGATTGCGCCGGTTTTTTTCAAAACCGGGATCAATAGCCCGTTTAAGGCGGCGCAGTCGCTGGCAATATTAAACCCGGCACCCAGTTCCTTCCTGCCGGCCAACACCGCCATGCCGTGCCTGCCGATACTGCCGGTAAGGATTATTTTATCTCCGGCGCGGATATTTTTCAATGACAGGCTCCTGTTTTTAAGCACCCTGCCGATACCGGAGGTATTGATGAATATTTTATCGCAGGCGCCGCGTTCAACCACCTTGAGATCCCCGGTTACAACACGCACCCTGCAGGCCCGGGCAGTGGAAGCAACGGAATTCACGACCTTCTCGAGTGTCCGGTAACTTAAGCCCTCTTCAATGATCAGCGCTAACGATAAATACTCCGGGACAGCTGCCTGCATCACCAAGTCGTTAACCGTGCCGCAGACCGCAAGCTTGCCGATATCTCCTCCGGAAAACTCCAGCGGGCTGACCACAAAAGAATCCGTGGTAAAAGCGATTTTTTCCCGGTAACCGACCACGGCGCTGTCGGATAATTCCTTAAGAATAGGATTATCCAGATTTTTAAGCAGCAGGCCTTTAATAAGTTCCCGCGAAAGCACGCCTCCGCCTCCGTGGCCGAGCAGTATTTTTTTGTCTGTCATTTTTTTAATTTATATTAATGCCAGCGCCTGCCAGGTCGGTCTCCAGCTGAACAAATCCGCTGAATGTAGCGCACCTGATGCCGAGCTTTGCTGCGCTCTCGATCAACTCTAACCTATCATCGGTATAAAAGGCCTCGCAGGCCCTGACCCCCAGCGCGGAAAGGGCCCCGGCGTAGATCCGGTGGTCGGGTTTTATAAAACCCAGCTGACAGGAAGTAAATACCTCATGGAAGGCGCCGAATACGGGGAATGTTTTCTTTATATATTCGTAGTGCAGGGAATTGATATTGGACAGCACCGCCGTGCGGTAGCGTTTTTTTAATTTTTCCGCCAACGCGTAAACCGCGCGGTTCTTAATGCTTAAGAAAAAGATCTCGTTCCATATCGGCACAAATCCGGAAAAATCCAGGTCCAGGTCCAGCGCCGACTTCACCTTAAGAAAAAAATCTTCCTCGGATATCTTGCCTTCTTCGAAAAGACGCGTCGTCTCGGAATCAAAAAAAAGATCGTAGATATCCCGCGCGGACTTGTTGCAGTATTGAGCGATGCGGTTTGCTGCAACCCGGTGATCAAAGTCCACCAGGACATTACCCAGGTCAAAAATGATCGCTTTTATGTTGCCGTTTGTCCGGGTCAATTATTTTTATCCTTTGTCTTCTTAAACAGGTCCAGAAACCTGTCTTCGTAATCCTTGTATACGTTCCACTTATCCAATTCATCCTTGAGTGGGCCTGCCTTAGTAATATCGCTGCTCGTCTGCTCAAAGAGTTTTTCTATTTTTTCTTTTACGGATAACGGAAGCTTCGTCAGCTGCGCCAAAGACTTTTTGATCTTCTCCACTTCTTCTTCCTGAATCGGCCCGGCAGCGGCAGCGGCCCCAAGTTTAAGATAATCCAGCAGCCTGTTGATCTCAAGCTCCATTTC
>JAUYEC010000177.1 GCA_030691585.1 Candidatus Omnitrophota bacterium | reverse complement strand
TGAAATTCGCGCTGAAATCACGGAATCCCGCGGCGGAATTTCTCAGTATTGACAACGCGGATATCAAGCTGGATTTAAATAGCGCGGGGCTCGCCGAGATATTGCGCACCAAGGCCCTTCCACCCAAATTAGCGGAAAGTGTGATTGCTTATCGCCGGGACCACGGCCCTTTTAGCGCCCTGGAAGAGGTCAAGGACGTCAAGGGTATCGGCAAGTTCCGCTACGAAAAGATAAAACAATTCTTCTTTGTAGAATAAGTTTATGCAATACCCCCTGGTTTTGACGGCAGTCCTGTTTTCTTTGGGTTTAGCCGCGGGCAAAATTACGGCCGCCCCTTTTGTAATTTTTTATGGCCTGGCTGTACTATTTCTGGTGTTGTCTGTGTTGTCTTGGCGCAAAGGTCTGCGTTTTAAGATATTTTTATTCTGCCTGGTGTTTTTGCTGGGAGCTGTTTGGTTAAAAAATCAGCTTATCCTGCCTAAAGCTCATATTGCGCGGCGCATATTTTATAAGCTTGATAATACCTGCGCGTTAAAAGGTTTCATTAATAACGAGCCTGGTTACAGGATGGGCCGGACGTCATTTGTGGTTACGGCGCAGGAAGCTCAATTCGCCAGGTTGAATTACCGCGTCTGCGGCAGCGTCTACGTCTGTGTTCGGGGAATTTTAAGTTTGAACTACGGTGACAGGCTCATGCTGGAAGGAAAACTTTTCCGGCCGTATCAGCCGCGCGCGGCCAAAGGCCGGGGAGGCTTTTTAGCGAGCCGCGGAATATACGCGGCAATGAATGTGGAAGACGCATGTTTCGTTACTGTCCTGGGCAAAGGCGCCGGTTCGCCGGCCTATAGCCTTGCCTTGCGTATGAAAGATGGAGTTGAAAGCCTGATTAATCAATACGCGCCGCAGCCGGCCGCTGCTGTGCTCGAGGCGATGATGCTGGGTGAAAAAAAAGATATCCCACCATTGTTGTATCGCTCTATGATGAATACCGGAACAGTGCATATTTTGGTGGTCAGCGGGTTCAACACCAGTTTAGTGATTTTTTGCGTCTTTCTTGTGCTCAAATTAGCGCGCCTGCCGCGATTGTGGCGCCTGTTCCTGGCGTTGCCGATCCTGTTTTTATATTGCCTGATGGCCGGGGCATCTACTCCGGTTGTACGGGCTACGGTAATGTCGGTGGTATTTATGTCGGCGTATCTGGTTAAACGCCAGCCGGATATCTATAATTCCTGCGCCCTGGCCGCGCTCCTTATCCTCCTGGTTGAGCCGAGGCAGCTTTTTGATGTGGGCGCACAATTATCTTTTGTCAGCGTAATTTCCATAGTCTTTTTTTATCCAAAAATTAAAGCCTTATTGCGCCTGGGTGCTGTAAAGCCGGCCTGGATCAGGTTTTTCAGCGAAGGTTTCCTGGTTTCGCTCTCTGCCTGGATCGGCACAGCAGGTTTGGTCGCGTATTATTTTAAGATCTTGTCTCCGATAGCTGTTATAGCCAATATATTTATTGTGCCGCTGGCCACCCTGATCACTCTTTGCGGTTTCAGCCTTCTGGCTGCGGCCCTGGGCCTGCCTTTACTTGCCCCGGCCTTTGCCGCCAGCGCTCAGGTCCTGGTGACACTCCTTATTAAGGTAAATGCCGCTTTATTATCCCTGCCCGGAGCCTATTTTTACCTTCGTTAGTGCGATTATGTAGGGGCGGGTTTCAAACCCGCCCCTACAATGAATTTTTGACAACTACTATAAAAAGTGATAAGCTATCTCTGCCTGAAAGATTGAGGCCAAAAAGAGGCTGTCTATGGTAACAGTTAATACATTTGTTGCGCAAGCAAGCAAGCAAGCAAGCAAGCAAGCAAGGTAAGTCTTACTACATTTTCGGAAATTTAGCCCAGGTATCAATAATGATATCTGGGTTTTTTGTTTTTGAAAGTAAAATAAAATGGGCTCCTATTTAATCCTAACATTTCAGTTTGATAAAATAAAAAAAAGTGAGAAGAATGGACGAGTCTAAAGCGCAGAATAATCATATTAAAACCGATATCAATAATATCACCGAGAGCGAACGGGCGGAAGTAGCGCTGCAACTGGGGATCAATGAACTGGAACAGCGCGTGGCGGAGCGGACGAAGGCGCTGAAAAAGAGCGAAACGCTGTTGTTTGAAATGGCAACTCAGGTCCCCGGTGTTGTCTATCAGTTCTATGCCAGGCCGAATGGAGAAATGGGGTTTTATTATATAAGCGATAGGTCGGAACGAATCCTGGGCCTAAAACCTGATTTAGGGGGGTATTTCGAGCGTTTCACGGCGTTGGTTATTCCTGAATACAGGGAAGGTTTTATAAAATCAATTGAGAAAGCGGTTAAGGAATCAAGCGAATGGAAATATGAGGGAATATTGCAAAAGCCTTCCGGTGAGAAAATCTGGTTTTTCGGGAATTCTACTCCAACGCCTCGCGAAAATGAGATAGTTTTTAACGGGATAGTATCCGACATCACTGAGCGCAAGCAGGCGGAAGAAATCCTGAAGCGTGAGCGAGATAATTTGAGCAGCATTTTTGAGGTTATGAGCGATGGTGTTTATATTGTTGACCAGCAGTATGACATTCAATATGTAAACCGGGTGCTTCAAGAGGAATATGGTTCCTGGACAGGCGTTAAGTGTTATACCTATTTCCACGATCGAACCGAGATTTGTTCCTGGTGCCCCAATCAAAAGGTTTTTGCCGGAGAAACTGTGCGCTGGGAATGGTATTCCGAAAAGAACGGCAAAACCTATGATTTGATCGATACTCTGCTGAAAGGCCCTGATAAAAGTATTCTTAAACTGGAGATTTTCCGCGACATCACCAAGCGCAAGAAGGCGGAGGAGGCGCTGCGGGAATCAGAAGTCAGACACAAGGAGCTGCTTATCCGAGCTGCAGAGGGAATAGCCGCGGCCGACTTGGAGACGATGCAATTCCACTATGCCAATCCGTCTATGTGCAGGATGTTTGGATACACGGAAGAAGAGTTAACTCGGCTAGGAGTAGAGGACATACACCCAAAAAAATCGTTGGACCACGTGCTGGCCGAGTTTAAGGCCCAAGCGCGGGGTGAAAAGACGTTGGCAGATGACCTTCCGTGTCTGCGCAAAGACGGCACCTTATTTTACGCTAACGTCAGTGCCGCTCCAACAGTCTTAGGCGGCCATAAGTGTCTTGTGGGATTTTTCACCGACGTCACCGAGCGTAAGCAGGTGGAGTCCCAAAGGGAGGCTGCTTTCGGGGCGCTGCGGGAATCTGAACGAAAGCTTAAAGAGTTGGTTGATAAAACGACTCGTTCTCAGGAAGAACTCAAGGCCTCTTATACTGAACTAAAGATGAGCAAAGATGACCTGGTGCGCTCTGAGAAACTTGCCTATACCGGCCGAATAGCCGCGAGCATTGCCCATGAGATAAGAAACCCTCTGACTAATGTTTCTATGTCCGTCCGGCAACTCAAGAGAGGCGGCAGGATAAAGCCTGAAGGCTTCAAACACAGCGAGATCATTGAGAGAAACGTAGAAAGGATCAACTTTTTAATTACGGAGCTATTAAACTGCGCCCGTCCGGCAAAATTTAACCCACAGTTTTGTGATATGCACCAGGTTATTGAGGACGCCTTGATCGCTGATAAAGGTAAGATTAGATCGCAGAAGGTAAAAGTGGCTAAATTCCTTTCCGCTAAACCTTCTATTTTAAAAATTGACAAAGAGCATATGGGGCGCGTCCTCCTGAATTTAATTTCAAACGCTGTTGATGCTATGTCAGGCGGCGGGAATCTGACTATTAACACAGAAATAAATAATGATCTTTTTTTGATAAAGGTTCAGGATTCCGGCAAAGGTATCCCTGAAAAAGATATTATCAGAATATTTGATCCATTCTTTAGCACCAAGCCTCAAGGTGTTGGTTTGGGATTGACCACATGCTATGGAATTATTGTCAGCCACGGGGGCACTATAGAGGTTGAAAGTAAGTGGCGAAAAGGAACCACCTTTATTGTCTCTTTGCCCATTGCAGAGAGATAGAATAAGATAGCCGGGAAAGAGTTATGATAGATATAAAATGGGATATTAAAAGGGGCGCAGATGTTTATCGGCAAGTATTTAATGGCCGTTTAAAGTCCTGGATTTCAACTGGTAAGGTAAAACGCGGCGAGGCAGTTGTCATACGCAGCGGTTTTTCCGGTTGGCGAAAACCCGAAGTGCTCAAGGAACTTATACCCTACTTTCGGCGCTATGAAAAAGCTCAATTAAGAAAGATAAAAAGAAGGAAATCGGCAAGAAGTATATTACCTGAAAAAACCCAGATAAAGAATATTTTAATCATCGATGATGAAAATGATTTATGCCTGCTTTTAGGGGACGCCTTAAGTTCTCATGGCTATAATGTAAAATGTGCCCACACTAGGAAAGAGGCTATGAGCAGTTTAAATACACAGGCCCCTGACATGGTATTTTGTGATTTAAAATTACCCGATGGCGATGGGATGAAGATCCTTTCTAAGGTTAGATCGATAAG
>JAUYEC010000165.1 GCA_030691585.1 Candidatus Omnitrophota bacterium | reverse complement strand
TTCCGATGGCGGTTTAAGATCTTTAGATTGTGAAACTGTAAAACCATTTTTACCGGTGCCGAATAATTCCGGGGCACTTTTTGGCGCAAAATGCACAGATAATCCGTTTTCGCGTGTCGGCTCTGCATAGAGAATAGAGCTGAAACAGAAAAAGCACAATAGCAAAAAACAAGTTTTCTTCATATTATCCTTTTTTAATTCGGCGACGTTTAGTTAGCTTTACCTTCGCCGGCCGGGGTAAACGTTTAATTTGAGCTTCGCGCTTAAGGGCGGCGGAGCGAGTTAAGGCTTCTTCGCTGTAGCGTAATTTAACCGGGGTGCGGATGCGGGTGAAGCGGCCGCCGTTGCCGGAGTTATGTGCCTGGATGCGCCGTTTGAGATTATTAGTGATGCCGGTGTAGAGTTTTGAGTCGCTGCATTCAATAATGTAGACGTGCCAGGGCATCGGCGGGATTAAATTTTGGGAAATCCTTGCTTATTTTTCTCTTCCTGATTCTTTCTTTAAAACCTGCACAAACTCGGTGAATTCAGGCGAAGGCTTACCGCCTAGTTTTTCTATTGCATGCACGTCTTCCCAGCTTTTGTCATAATCTTCTTTTGAGCTATAGGTGAGCGCTCTTAAAAGATAATACTCATCATTCGCCGGATCGATTTCTATAGCACGGGAATAATCAGCTATGGCTTTATCGTAATCATTTTTTTCGTAATAGGCGGTACCTCTTCTGTAATACGATTCGATGTAATCCGGATTCAGCTCAATCGACTTGTCCCAATCAGCGATGGCCCGGCCCAGGTCGCCTTTTTTGTAATAGGTAAGGCCCCTGCTGAAGTATGCTACAAACCGGTCCGGATCAAGCTCAATGGACTTATCCCAATCAACGATAGCCAGGTCCAGGTCGCCTTTATACGCGAGGATGGTTGCCCGATAATGATAGGCCTTGGCGCTTTTAGGATTCATGGCGATAGCCTTATTCACCTCGCCTAATGCCTCACCATACATCTTTTTCTTGCCGTACTCTATCCCCCGCTGAATATATGCGTCTTCAGTTTCCGCGGCAGTAAGATGATTGACCAATATAAGCGAAGCTGAAAATATCAATATGGCGGAGATTATGCGCAACCGGGGACTTGCTATCATCTATTTATTTAATTGAGCCCTTCTAAACATCTCTTTCTGGATCTCGGCGTAGAGGTCCTGGTACATCCGCGGATCATCGACCGGCCCTGCTTTAATGTCGCCAAGAGTGGGCATGGGCCACGGGCCGCCGGTTATATTATAAATTTCCGTCGCAATAGACAGCCTGATCTTTGTCCTGGTTTCCGTAAATTTTTCAAAATTCACCGTGACCTTATATTGATAATTGCCTAAACCAAACCAATAATCTTTGGCATTTGTCAGGCCGGATTCCGCGTAAACTAGCCCTCCGTCACGATCGCTTGTCTTTACCAGGTAGCCCTTATCCTGTAAAACGGCTATCGTGGCCCTGAAGGCATCGTCGAAGCTGCCCTCCAGCTCCTTGGATTCCATTACCCTTCGCTGCAGGGGCGTCAATTGTGACGGCGGCGCTGTCATGCACCCGGCCAGGACAAAAATGGCCCCCAGAGAAAAAAAGAAAGCAGGTAATTTACCGGTAATTTTTCCCATGGCTAAAACTCCTGGGCCATCACAGCGTAATCCTTAACAATATCTTTTTCGTCAAATGTGATGATCAAAGTTATGGAACGGCTGCTTGTGGAAGAATTGGACCCGCCGACCCCTGCCCCACCGCCTATACCAGAAACACCGCCTCCCCCTAAACCAAGCCCGCCCCCGCCAATGCTTAAGCCCGCGGCCATATCTTCTTTTGTAACCGATATTTTATCGTAACTCCAGACCTCTTCGCCCGTTTTATTTTTGGTCGTGATATTCGGGGCGCCGAATAAATTGAGGATTTCCGCCTGGGTAGTTTGTCCTTTAATCAAATTCTTCTTAACCATGCCAAAGGTCAGGTTGTTCTTTGGAGAATCCGGTTTTATTTCGGCTCCGGTAATAAAAATACTTAAAGCGCAAATAAAGAATAGCGTCAAAACGCTATTCTTGTCCATTGAAAACAGGCCATGATCACGCATAATCCCTCCTTTTTAAAGTTACGTTGGACGCAGAAGAACCTAGAAGAGAAATGGGGTTCCTCTCGTATGCGCCGAGGGGAAACCTTCTGTGTTTACAAGGATAATTATATATACAATACCACGCTATATCAAGGAAATTCGGGGTTTAGGGAGGGAATTTTTCCCCGCGGAAGCAGATTTGTATTTTCGGGCCACGAAAGCGATATCCCGCGAAGTCATCCAGTTGGTCTCGAAATCAGCTCCCGCGGAAAAATAAAGCGACCGGCGTGTTTTGAACAAGCGGATCCCGAATTTGCGCGGATTATCCAGCACATCCGTACCGAAAAAAAGGATCAACTGCTGGCCGGCGGAATTGCCAATGATCTTAACGCCCAGCTCCCGCAAAAAACTCAAGGTCTTCAGGCTCGACTCCCGCGTCTGTTTCGGCAGGCCATACAAAGTAAAAACCTCGGCTTCAATGCCCGCGGCTTGAGTTAACAGAATAATCTCTTTAAACCGGCGCAGGTCGATCGGTTTATTGCTCGCCCTGTTTACCACCGGATCAACTGACTCCAGGCCATAGGCAAGATACTTCACCCCTGCCCTGGCCATAAGATCCAAAAGGCCCGCGTCCACCAGCTCCGCGCGTGTCTCACACCAGATCTCGATTTTCCAGCGTTTCTTGATGATACCGCGCATGATCAACCTGACCCGCTTCTTATTAAAGGTAAAAGAAGGATCGGCAAAGAAAAACCTACGGATACCGTTCTTAACGCAGACATTCATATCCGCGAGCACGCGCCGAGGCGAATGCGCCCGGATAGTCCGGTTAAAAGCCCGCGGGGTATAACAAAAATTGCAGTTATAAGTGCAGCCGCGGGAAGCAAGCATCGCGGCACCCGTATGATCGCTCCAGCGAAATACGCCTGTCTGATAAGGGGAGGGCAATTTATCCAAGTTACGGACAAGCGGCTGAGCGGCTGTTTCATAGGCCTCGCCATCCAGCCGGAATGCGATGCCTTTTACTTTTGTGATATCGCCCTGCTTCTCCAGGCAGTTAACAAGAGCAGGCATCACACTCTCCCCTTCTCCGCGGATGATCAGATCAACATCAGGCATCTGCATTAATGCCTGGCCGGGCATAAAAGTCGCTTGAGGGCCGCCCAATACAACCACAATAGACGGATCGCAGATTTTTACCAGCTTTGCCAATTGCAAAGCCAGGCGGATATTCGCCTGATATACAGCCAAACCCACTACCGCGGGTTTATATTTAATGACAAACCTGCTGACCGACTTAGGCGTAAGATTAGTAAGCGAATCTATTTCAGCGATAACGGAATCAATGTTTCGCTCGGCCAGGCTTGCGGCAATATAGCCCAGCGAGATAGGAAAAAGATCGCCTCCCAAAGGAGGCAAATTGAAAAGCAGGACTTTTGAATTCATAAGGCCTTAAAATAAACTGACCAGCCGCTCCTTGAACTCATGGATGCGCCGGTCGAATATGATGTCGCTGTGCTCCACCGGCCGCTTAAACTTTATGCCATCGAGACACGTGCACCGGCTAAGCGCTACATATAACTGGCCGTGGGTAAACGCGCCATGCCCCAGGTCAATTATGACCTTCTCGAACGTCTGGCCCTGGCTTTTGTGAATAGTTATGGCCCAGGCCAGCTTTATGGGATATTGCTCGTATGCCCCCACAACCTCGTCTTTTATCTTATCTTCGTCCTCGTCGTAGCTATACTCGATCTTCTGCCACTTGACAACGGGAACGTCAAATGTCTCTCCGTTAATATCCACGACTATCGAATCTTTTGATAAAGCGGCGACTGTGGCCAGCGTGCCGTTCACCCATTGCTTGTCGGGATCATTTTTGAGCAATATAATCTGCGCGCCTTTTTTAAGTTTTAAGTATGCGTCGGTCGGATATGCCGACTCTTCGAATTTTCCGGAAGCCACAGCCTCATAAGTGATCTCTTTACCGGGAAGTTTTGATAAACGCTCCTGATTTATTGTGTTTGCCAGGCTGTTCGTGGTTGTCAGGATCACCGTATCGTCTTTCTTAGAAACCGTTAAATCATTTTGGACATTCCTATTTAATGTCTCCAGGTCCTCTTCGGTATGCTCTTTATTCCTGACCCTGTTTAAAAGCTCCATGAATGAACTGTCTTTTTGTCTATATATAGTCGACAATTCGATAGGCCTGATATTGTAATCGTTAAACACTTGAGCGCTAAAGAAATATGGGGTCGAATACCGCTCTTCGAGCAGTTCCCTTGCTTCACGCTCGACCACGGGAGATAACTGGAAAAGATCACCAAAAAATACCATCTGGGCTCCGCCAAACGGCACCTTCATCCTGCCGCGGTTGAGGCGTAAGGCGTAGTCGATGCCATCCATAAGGTCCGCCCGGACCATGGATACCTCGTCTATGATGACCATGTCGAGATTCTCGACGAGGCTCCTGTTTCTAAGGCGCTTTATGGTATCCTTTTGAATGATCTTTGGAGGGAGCCTGAAGAAGGAATGGATAGTCTGGCCGCCGACATTGATCGCCGCCACACCCGTCGGGGCCAACACGATTATCTTTTTACCGGTATTGGCCTTAAAATATTTTAGAAGGGTTGACTTACCGGTCCCCGCCTTACCGGTGATAAAAAGGCATTCGTCGGTGTATTCCATAA